>DAMDKH010000004.1:0-36812 GCA_032099965.1 Microbacterium sp. | reverse complement strand
CGGCTCGCTGAGCGAGCCGGCGGCCAGGAAGGCGCCGCGCCACAGGCCGGCGAGCTCCGAGCGGGAGCCCGTCGTCAGGCGGTTCGGGAGCCCGCGGACCGGACGGCGACGCTGATCGAGCAGCCCCGTCTGGCGGGCGAGCGTCTCCCCGGAGTCGATGACGCGCACGGCCCACCGGGCACCGTCGTTGGCGGTGCTCGACTGCACCTGGGCGATCTCGGGACGCACGCCGTAGATCTCGGCGAGGTCGCGGGCGACGCGTCGCGCCAGGGTCTCGGCGTCGACCTCGGCCTCGACGGCCACACGACCGGCGATCGAGTGGAGCCCGCCGGCGAACCGGAGGATGGCGGTCACTTCGGACACGCGCACCGTGGGGGGCGCATTCCGGATGCTGACGAGCTCTGCCTTGACGTCGGTGGTGAGTGCCACGAGACTCCTTCTCCGTTCACGCGCCGGGTCGCGACGCAAACGTCCAGCTTACCGGCTGACGGCTCCCCTACTCGCGCCCGAGGTCGCGGTGACGCACGCTCACGGCCACGCCCGGGATCGCCGCGAGTCGGCGTGCGAGCTCTTCGGACATCGCCACGGAGCGGTGCTTCCCACCCGTGCAGCCGACCGCGATGGTGGAGTGGCTCTTGTTCTCGCGCTGATACCCCTCCAGCACGGGGACGAGAGCGGTGGCATACGCCTCGAGGAAGTCCGCGGCCCCCTCGCGGGACAGCACGTAGTCGCGCACCGCCTCGTCCTGCCCTGTGAGTCCGCGGAGCTCCTCGTTCCAGAACGGATTGGGCAGGAACCGCATGTCGGCGACGAGGTCGACGTCGGTGGGGAGACCGTACTTGAAGCCGAAGCTCAACAGCGTCACCCGGTGCCGCGCCTGCCCCTCGTCCGAGAACAGCTCGGAGACCTGGGTCGCGAGCTGGTGGATGTTGGAGCTCGACGTGTCGATCACCATGTCGGCCGACTCGTGGATCGGGGCGAGGCGTGCACGCTCCGTCCGGATGCCGTCGAGAAGAGTGCCGCCGCCCTGCAGAGGGTGCGGCCGACGTACGGCTTCGAAACGCCGGACGAGCACGTCGTCGGACGCCTCGAGGAACAGCACCCGGACCGATCCGCGCGAGCGCAGCAGTCTCGCCACTTCCGGGAAGTCGTCGAACAGGCTGCCGCCACGCACATCGACGACGGCGGCGACCTTGGGCAGCGCAGCGCCTCCCATGTCGGTGAGGTCGATGAGGGGCCGCAGGATCTGCGGAGGGAGGTTGTCGACGACGTACCAGCCCAGATCCTCCAGGGCGTTGGCGACCGTCGTACGCCCGGCACCGGACATGCCCGTGACGATGAGGAATTCGCCCTGCTCGGACTCGGTCATCGCACCATGCTCCCTTTCGCGTGGATCTCCAGCCTATCGACTGGCGAGGTGCGTGTGGATGTTCCGAGCGAGCACCGGGCCGATCCCCGGCACCTCTTCGATCTCCTCAGGGGCGGCACCCCGCAGCGCGGTCACCGAGCCGAAGTGCTTGAGGAGGACCTTGATGCGCGAAGTCCCGAGTCCCGGCACCTCGGCGAGGATCGTGGTGATGTCGTTGCGGCGCCGCTTGCGCTGGTGCGTGATGGCGAAGCGGTGGGCCTCGTCACGCAACCGCTGCAGCAGGTACAGCGCCTCGCTCGTGCGCGGGAGGATCACCGGGAAGTCGTCGCCCGGCAGCCAGACCTCTTCGAGACGCTTGGCGATACCGCACACCGCGATCTCCGAATGCCCGGCGTCGCGGAGTGCGCGCGCGGCGGCTTCGACCTGCGGCTGCCCGCCGTCGACCAGGAGCAACTGGGGACGGTAGGCGAACCTCGGCTTCTTCCGTGCGGGCGTCGTCACCACCACTTCGTCGGACGACCCGGCGCGGAGCACGTCGGCCGCCGCGTCGATCGCACGCAAGGGGTCACTCACGGCGGCGTCCCGCTCCCCCGCCGGCAGGTCGCCGACGGCATCCACCACGTCGTCGTCGGCATCGGGCCGGTCGAGATACGCGAGCCGTCGCCGCAGGACCTGGTACATCGAATCGGTGTCGTCGGTCGTCTCCGGGATGTTGAACGAGCGGTACTGATCCTTGCGCGGCAGGCCGTCTTCGAAGACCACCATCGACGCGACCACATTCGTCCCTCCCAGGTGGGAGATGTCGAAGCACTCGATGCGCAGGGGCGCCTCGTCCATGCCGAGCGCTTCCTGCAGGTCGGTCAGCGCCTGCGTCCGCGCCACGTAGTCGCTCGTGCGCCGCGTCTTGTGGCGGATGAGGGCCTGTTGGGCGTTCAGCGTGGCGGTGCGCATGAGGTCGGCGCGCTGGCCGCGCTGGGCGACCGCGATCTCGACCTTCTTGCCTCGGCGCTCGCGCAGCCACTCCTCCAGCTCGGGCGCGTCGTCCGGCATCACGGGCACGAGGATGCGGCGGGGGACGTCGGGGGCGTCGCCGTACGCGCGCTGAAGCACCTGGTCGACGAGATCAGCGCCGGAGATGTCGAGCTCCTTCTCGATCGTGGTGGCGCGGACAGCGCGCACGCGTCCGCCCCGCACGACGAAGTGCTGCACCGATGCGGCGAGCTCGTCCTCCGCGATGCCGAAGAGATCCGCATCCTCGTCCGCCGGCAGCACGAGCGCGCTCTTGCCGAGCACCGCTTCGATCGCCGTCAGCTTGTCGCGGTACTTCGCCGCGGCCTCGTAGTCCATGGCGGCCGATGCGTCGAGCATCCTCCTCCGGAGATCGCGGGCGAACCGCTCGTCTCCCCCGGCCATGAAGGCGACGAAGTCGTTCACCATCGCCCGGTGCTCCTCGATGCTCACGGTCATCGAGCACGGTCCCCCGCACTTGCCGATCTGCCCGGGGAAGCACGGGCGTCCGGTCTGCATGGCGCGCTTGTAGCTGGCGTCGCTGCACGTGCGGATGGGGAACGCCTTGATCATCAGGTCGATCGTCTCGTGCACCGCCCAGACCTTCGGGTACGGACCGAAGTAGCGCGCCCCGGGGATACGCCGGTTACGGGTGACGATCACCCGCGGCGCCTCGTCGGCGAGCGTCACCGCCATGAACGGGTAGGACTTGTCGTCCTTGTAGCGGACGTTGAACGGCGGATCGAACTCCTTGATCCACATGTACTCGAGCTGCAGCGAGTCGATGTCGGTCGGCACGACCGTCCATTCGACGGACGCAGCCGTGGTCACCATGCGCCGCGTGCGCTCGTGCAGGGTCCGCAACGGGGCGAAGTAGTTCGACAGTCTCTGTCGGAGGTTCTTCGCCTTTCCGACGTACAGCACGCGCCCGTTCGCATCGCGGAAGCGGTAGACGCCCGGGTCGGTGGGGATCTCCCCCGTCCTCGGTCGATACGGAAGGACGTCGGCCATCAGCTGGCCTTGCGCGCCGTGCGCCCGTCTCCGAGGATCTCGGCGAGGAACTGGCCGGTGTGGCTCTCCTCGACCTGCGCGATCTGCTCGGGAGTTCCCGTCGCCACGATCTCACCGCCCCCGGAACCTCCCTCCGGCCCGAGGTCGATCACCCAGTCGGCGGACTTGATCACGTCGAGGTTGTGCTCGATGACGATCACCGTGTTGCCCTTGTCGACCAGGCCGTTGAGAACCTCGAGCAGTTTGCGCACGTCCTCGAAGTGCAGACCGGTGGTCGGCTCGTCGAGCACATAGATGCTGCGTCCGTTGCTCCGACGCTGAAGCTCGGTCGCGAGCTTGACGCGCTGCGCCTCGCCACCCGAGAGAGTGGTCGCCGACTGACCGAGCCGCACGTAGCCGAGGCCCACGTCGACGAGGGTCTTCATGTACCGGTGGATCGCCTGGATCGGCTCGAAGAACTCCGCGGCCTCCTCGATGGGCATCTCCAGCACCTCGGCGATGTTCTTGCCCTTGTAGTGAACGGCCAAGGTGTCGCGGTTGTACCGCTTGCCGTGACAGACCTCGCAGTCGACGTACACGTCGGGGAGGAAGTTCATCTCGATCTTGATCGTGCCGTCTCCGGAGCATGCCTCGCACCGGCCGCCCTTGACGTTGAAGCTGAACCGCCCGGGCTGGTAGCCGCGCACCTTCGCCTCGGGAGTCTCGCTGAAAAGCGTGCGGATGCGGTCGAACACACCGGTGTAGGTCGCGGGGTTCGACCTCGGGGTGCGCCCGATCGGTGCCTGATCGACGTGCACGACCTTGTCGAGGTTGTCGAGGCCGGTGACGCGGGTGTGCTTCCCCGGGACGGTCCGCGCCCCGTTGAGACGCGAGGCCAGCACCTGGTACAGGATGTCGTTCACGAGGGACGACTTCCCGGAGCCGCTCACCCCGGTCACGGCGGTGAGCACCCCGAGCGGGAAGCTCGCGTCGACGTTCTTGAGGTTGTTCTCGCGGGCGCCGATGACGCTGAGCATGCGCTTGCGGTCGAGCTTGCGTCGCTTCGCGGGAGTGGGGATCTCACGACGGCCGGACAGGTACTCGCCCGTCATCGACGATCGATCGGCCAGGAGCGCCTCGTAGGGACCCGAGTGCACGACCTCGCCGCCGTTCACTCCCGCCCCGGGTCCGATGTCGACCACCCAGTCGGCCGCCTCGATGGTCTCTTCGTCATGCTCGACGACGATGAGCGTGTTCCCCAGGTCGCGGAGCTTGATGAGCGTGTTGATCAGCCGGCGGTTGTCGCGCTGGTGCAGCCCGATCGAGGGCTCGTCCAACACGTAGAGCACCCCCGTCAGACCGGATCCGATCTGCGTGGCGAGCCGGATGCGCTGAGCCTCGCCACCGGAGAGCGATCCGGCGGACCGGCTGAGGTTCAGGTAAGAGAGCCCCACCTGCAGCAGGAAGTCGAGGCGGAGTCGGATCTCGCGCAGGACCTGCGCGGCGATCTTCGCCTCGCGGTCGGTGAGCGTGAGCGTCTCCATGAAGGCCCGCGCATCGGTGAGGCTCAGGTGCGAGACCTCGGCGATGGAGTGGCCATGCACCTGCACGGCGAGGACCTCGGGCTTGAGCCGGTCGCCGTTGCACACCGGGCAGGGCACCTCGCGGAGGTACTCGCCCCAACGCGCGCGCTGCGTGTCGGACTCGGCCTGCAGGTACTGACGCTCGATGTAGGGCACCACACCCTCGAAGCCGGATGCGTAACGCATCTCGCGGCCGTAGCGGTTCTTCCACTTGACCGTGACCTTGTAGTTCTCTCCTCGGAGAACGGCGTCCTGCACGTCGGGGTGGAGTTTGCGCCAGGGGGTGTCGAGCGAGAACTTCAGATCGCGAGAGAGCCCCTCGAGCAGGCGCTCGTAGTACTGGAAGAGGCCCTTCCCCTGGGTGGTCCACGGGATGATCACGCCCTCGCGGATCGACAGCTCTTCGTCGCCCAGCATGAGATCGACGTCGACGGACATCCGCGTACCGAGTCCGGAGCATGCAGGGCAGGCGCCGAACGGGGCGTTGAACGAGAAGGTGCGGGGCTCGATCTCGGTGAGCGTGAGCGCGTGCCCGTTGGGGCAGGCCAGCTTCTCGGAGAACGACTGCCAGGCGGCGTCTCCCTCCTCATCGACGAAGTTGACCTGAACGACGCCGCCGGCGAGGCCGAGCGCGGTCTCGACGGAGTCGGTGACGCGGCCGAGGATGTCGTCGGAGGCGACCAGGCGGTCGACGACGACGGCGATGTCGTGCTTGTAACTCTTCTTGAGCGTGGGCGGCTCGGCGAGCTGGACGAGGTCTCCGTCGACGATCGCCCGGGAGTATCCCTTCGCTCCGAGCTCGCGGAACAGGTCGACGAATTCGCCCTTCTTCTGCGAGACGACGGGAGCGACGATCTGGTAACGGGTGCGCTCGGGCAGCTCCATGAGCTGATCGGCGATCTGCTGCACCGTCTGCCGCTGGATCTTCTCGCCGCACTCGGGGCAGTGGGGCACACCGATGCGCGCCCAGAGGAGACGCATGTAGTCGTAGATCTCGGTGATCGTGCCGACGGTCGAGCGAGGGTTGCGGTTCGTCGACTTCTGGTCGATGGACACCGCGGGGCTGAGTCCCTCGATGAAGTCGACGTCGGGGCGATCGACCTGGCCGAGGAACTGCCGCGCGTAGGCGCTCAGCGACTCGACGTATCGACGCTGGCCCTCGGCGAAGATCGTGTCGAACGCGAGGCTCGACTTGCCGGACCCCGACAGGCCCGTGAACACGACGAGGGAGTCGCGCGGGATGTCGATGTCGACGTTCTTGAGGTTGTGCACGCGGGAACCGCGGACACTCAATTTTCCGGGGGAGGCAACAGGGACGATGGGCACCGGACAAGTCTACGAGGGGCCACGGACATTGGCTCCGCGCACGCCCGACGCTCAGCCCTCTCCGAGGCGGCGACCCGCGAAAGCGCCGAGACCGGCACGGAGGGCGGCGATCTCGTCGACACCCATCCCCACTGCCGCCATCACCCTCCGCGGCACATCGACGGCCCGTTCGCGCAGCGCGCTGCCCGCCTCGGTGAGCGCGATCTCGAGACGACGCTCATCCGCATCGCTCCGACGCCGCACCACCAGCCCGTCCGACTCGAGACGCTTGACCAGGGGCGACGCCGTGGCCGGCTCCAGAGCGAGATCGGCCGCGAGGTCTCCGAGGGTGCGCGGCGACCGCTCCCAGAGCGCGAGCATCACCAGATACTGAGGGTGCGTCAGTCCGAGCGGTTCCAGGATCGGACGATAGATCGCCACCACGTTGCGCGCGGCGGTGACCACCGCGAAGCAGAGCTGATTCTCGAGGCGCAGCAGGTCGTCGTCGGAGGTCACGCGGTCACTATACAGCGACCCTAATGATTAGTACACTAAGGAATATGACCGAAGAAGGAAAGCGCCCCCCGCTCCGGGAACGGATCCGTGAGGCGGGTGGATTGTACGCGTGGGTCAATACGAACCTGATCCGGTTCGCCGGCCCTGCATCCGTGGGGCCCTACGAGAAGACTCCGCCCCCCACGGCCGCCGAGCGCGCCGAACGCGCCTGCCCGCTGTGCGGCGCACCGATGTCCGCGCATGAGATCGACCGCTCGGGGCCCAAACCGCTGATCCACTGCCCCTGAGCCGACGACCTCACCCGTGGTGGCCCGCTCGGTCAGGCGTGTCCTGCGCGCTCGATCGCCCGCAACTCCTTCTTCAGGTCCTGGACCTCGTCGCGGAGCCGGCCGGCCAATTCGAACTTGAGCTCCGACGCCGCCGCGAGCATCTGGTTCGAGAGGTCCTCGATCATCGCTTCAAGCTGCTGCGCTCCCTCGGCCGCAATGCCGCCGCGGCGGAGGTTCGGCGTGGGTGACTTCCCCTTGCCCGAGGCCCGGCCGCGTCCCGACAGCATCTCGTTGGTGTCGGCACCTTCGCGGGCGAGCACCTCGGTGATGTCCGCGATGCGCTTGCGCAGAGGCTGCGGGTCGATACCGTTCGCCGTGTTGTACGCGACCTGCTTCTCGCGCCGCCGATCCGTCTCCTCGATCGCTTTCGCCATCGAATCGGTGATCCGGTCGGCGTACATGTGCACCTGCCCCGAGACGTTTCGCGCCGCACGGCCGATCGTCTGGATGAGCGAAGTGCCCGAGCGGAGGAAGCCCTCCTTGTCGGCATCGAGGATGGCGACGAGGGAGACCTCCGGGAGGTCCAGACCTTCGCGGAGCAGGTTGATGCCCACGAGCACGTCGTATACGCCGGCCCGCAGCTCGCTGAGGAGTTCGACCCGTCGTAGCGTGTCGACGTCGGAGTGGAGGTAACGCACACGGACGCCGTGCTCGCCCAGGAAGTCGGTGAGCTCCTCGGCCATCTTCTTCGTGAGGGTCGTGACGAGGACGCGTTCGTCCCGCTCCACCCGCAGCCGGATCTCCTCGAGCAGGTCGTCGATCTGACCCTTCGATGGCTTGACGACGATCTCCGGGTCGATGAGCCCCGTTGGGCGGATGATCTGCTCGACCACGCCGTCGGCGATACCCATCTCGTACTTTCCGGGGGTGGCGGAGAGGTACACGGTCTGACCGACGCGGTTCTTGAACTCGTCCCAGCGCAGCGGCCTGTTGTCCATCGCGCTGGGGAGCCGGAACCCGTGATCGACCAGTGTGCGCTTCCGCGAAGCGTCGCCCTCGTACATCGCACCGATCTGCGGGACCGTGACGTGCGACTCGTCGATGACGAGCAGGAAGTCGTCCGGGAAGAAGTCGAGCAGCGTGTGCGGAGGGTCGCCGGGCATCCGACCGTCCATGTGCCGGGAGTAGTTCTCGATGCCGGAGCAGAAGCCCAGCTGCTGAAGCATCTCGAGGTCGAACGTCGTGCGCATGCGCAGCCGCTGAGCCTCGAGCAGCTTGCCCTGACGTTCGAACTCCGCGAGTCGTTCCTCGAGTTCGTGTTCGATCGTGCCGATCGACCGCTGGATCACGTCGGTACCGGCGACGTAGTGCGACGCAGGGAAGATCGGCACCGAATCGAGCTTCTCGATGATCTCGCCGGTGAGCGGGTGGAGGGAGTAGAGCGCCTCGATCTCGTCGCCGAACAGCTCGATGCGGATCGCATGCTCCTCGTACACGGGGATGATCTCGATGGTGTCGCCGCGCACGCGGAAATTGCCCCGCGAGAAGTCGACGTCGTTGCGGTTGTACTGCATGGCGATGAACTGGCGGATGAGTGCGTCACGGTCGTACCGCTCCCCCACCTGCAGGGCCACCATCGCCCGGAGGTACTCCTCGGGCGCGCCGAGACCGTAGATGCAGGACACCGTGGACACGACCACCACGTCGCGACGGCTGAGCAGCGAGTTCGTCGTGGAGTGGCGGAGGCGCTCGACCTCGGCGTTGATCGACGAGTCCTTCTCGATGAAGGTGTCGGTCTGCGGAACGTAGGCCTCGGGCTGGTAGTAGTCGTAGTACGAGACGAAGTACTCGACCGCGTTGTTCGGCATGAGTTCACGGAACTCGTTGGCGAGCTGTGCGGCCAGCGTCTTGTTGTGCGCGAGGACGAGCGTCGGTCGCTGCACCTGCTCGACCAACCACGCGGTCGTCGCCGACTTTCCCGTTCCGGTGGCGCCCAGCAGCACGACGTCGGTCTCGCCGGCGTTGATGCGCTGCGCGAGTTCGGCGATCGCCTGCGGCTGATCGCCGGCCGGGGCGTACTCGCTGATGACCTCGAAAGGACGGACGCTGCGGGTGGTCTGCATACGTCCAGCGTAGGCGGGGTCACCGACATCGGGCTCCGTCTTCCCTGCGAGCGAACGCCGGGCATCTCAGAGCGGCGAGATCCGCTCCCACAGGGCGTCGACCTGGGCGTCCGTCTCGGCGAGGGTGCCCCCGGTCTCGATCACGACGTCGGCGATCGCGAGTCGCTGTTCGTCGGTGACCTGCGACGCGATGCGCCTCTGCGCGTCGTCCGCGTCGAGGCCGCGCAGATCCACGAGCCGTCGGAGGCGTTCCGGCTCCGGTGCGTGTGCGACGACGATGAGATCCCACGGGTCGTCCACGCGCGCCTCGACGAGCAACGGGACGTCGTACACCACGACCCCGTCCGGCTCGGCCGCATGTGCCTCGGCGAAGCGCCGGGCGGATTCGATCCGCACGGCGGGATGCACGATGGCGTTGAGCGCCGCGAGGCGCTCCGGGTCACCGAAGACCTTCTTTCCCAATGCCGCCCGATCCAGGGAACCGTCGGGCGCAACGACGTCATCGCCGAACGTCTGCGCGATCTGCGCGAGCACCGGCGAGCCGGGAGCCTGCACCTCCCGTACGATCTGATCCGCGTCGACGACGGTCGCTCCGAGCGACGCCAGCCGTCGCGCGATCGTGGACTTGCCGGAGGCGATTCCACCGGTGAGGGCAATCAGGGGCATAGCGCCATCCTCCCATGTCCGGAAACGCGGAACGGGCCGCCACCCGAAGGTGACGACCCGTTCCGACAGCGTCGGATGCTTACGCGTTTCCGCCCGACAGCTTCTCGCGCAGAGCGGCGAGAGCCTCGTCGTCGGCGAGCGTGCCGGCGCCGGCCGACTCGCTCGAGAACGACTGGCCGCCGAAGTCGTCTCCGGCCGCAGCCTCGGCCTCGGCCGCCTTGGTGACCTGAGCCTTGTGCGCCTCCCAGCGAGCCTGGGCCGCAGCGTACTCCTGCTCCCATGCCTCGCGCTGAGCGTCGAAGCCTTCCTTCCACGCACCGGTCTCGGCGTCGAAGCCCTCCGGGTACTTGTACTCGCCGTTCTCGTCGTACTCGGCGACCATGCCGTAGAGCGCCGGGTCGAACTCGGTGCCGTTGGGGTCGACGGACTCGTTGGCCTGCTTCAGCGACAGCGAGATGCGGCGGCGCTCGAGGTCGATGTCGATGACCTTGACGAACACCTCCTCGCCGACGGAGACGACCTGCTCGGCCAGCTCGACGTGCTTGCTGGAGAGCTCGGAGATGTGGACGAGGCCCTCGATGCCGTCTGCGACGCGCACGAACGCGCCGAACGGGACGAGCTTGGTGACCTTACCCGGCGTGACCTGACCGATCGCGTGGGTCCGGGCGAAGACCTGCCACGGGTCCTCCTGCGTCGCCTTGAGCGACAGGGAGACGCGCTCGCGGTCGAGGTCGACCTCGAGGATCTCGACGGTGACCTCCTGGCCCACCTCGACGACCTCGGAGGCGTGCTCGATGTGCTTCCAGGACAGCTCGGAGACGTGCACGAGACCGTCCACGCCGCCCAGGTCGACGAACGCACCGAAGTTGACGATCGACGAGACGACACCCTTGCGGACCTGACCCTTGTGGAGGTTGTTCAGGAAGGTGGTGCGCGACTCCGACTGCGTCTGCTCGAGCAGCGCACGGCGGCTCAGGACGACGTTGTTGCGGTTCTTGTCGAGCTCGAGGATCTTCGCCTCGATCTCCTGGCCGAGGTACGGCGTGAGGTCGCGGACGCGGCGCAGCTCGATGAGCGACGCGGGCAGGAAGCCGCGGAGGCCGATGTCGACGATGAGGCCACCCTTGACGACCTCGATGACGGTGCCGGTGACGACGCCGTCGTTCTCCTTGATCTTCTCGACGTCTCCCCAGGCGCGCTCGTACTGCGCACGCTTCTTGGAGAGGATCAGGCGGCCTTCCTTGTCTTCCTTCTGGAGGACGAGGGCCTCGACCTGGTCGCCGACGGCGACGACCTCGTTGGGGTCGACGTCGTGCTTGATGGAGAGCTCACGCGAGGGGATGACACCCTCGGTCTTGTAGCCCACGTCGAGGAGGACCTCGTCGCGGTCGATCTTGACGATCGTGCCCTCGATGATGTCTCCATCGTTGAAGAACTTCAGGGTCTTCTCGACCGCGGCCAGGAAGTCCTCAGCAGATCCGATGTCGTTGATGGCGACCTGCTTGGTGGCCGGGGCGGTCGTTGCGGTAGTCATGTAGTGGGTTGTCCTTGTGAATGGGAACTCGGGCCGCTCGAGCGACCGGCGCAGGCCGGACGGTTTCTCCGCAGCAGATGGATTGAGTGAATCACCACGACAGCATGCGGGAGCACGCCACGAGTGACAGTTCAGGCTATCAGAAGCCGACCGGCGACGAAACCGCCACTCCCCGTCCTGTCGGAGGCGCGTGCGAGACTGTCTCCGTGACCGGACGCCTCATGCTGCTCGACACCGCCAGCCTCTACTTCCGCGCGTTCTACGGAGTGCCGGACAAGGTGACGGCACCCGACGGATCCCCCATCAATGCCGCCCGCGGACTGCTCGACATGATCGCGAAGCTGATCACGCTGTACGAGCCGACACAGGTCATCGCGTGCTGGGACGAGGACTGGCGCCCGCAGTGGCGCGTCGACCTCATCCCGAGCTACAAGACGCATCGCGTCGTCCAGGTCGTCGAGGGCGCCCCCGACGTCGAAGAGGTCCCGGACCCGCTCGAGGCCCAGATCCCGCTCATCCGCGAGACACTCGCCGCCCTCGACATCCCGGTGATCGGCGTCGCCGCGCACGAGGCCGACGACGTGATCGGCACCCTGGCCACGCGCTCCACCGTTCCGGTCGACATCGTCACCGGGGACCGCGACCTCTTCCAGCTCGTCGACGACGACCGCGACGTGCGGGTGGTGTACACCGCCCGCGGGATGAGCAACCTCGAGATCGTCACCGACGCCACCGTCGTCGCGAAGTACGGCGTGCTGCCCGGCCAGTACGCCGATTTCGCGACGATGCGCGGCGACGCCTCCGACGGTCTCCCCGGCGTGGCGGGGGTCGGGGAGAAGACGGCCGCCGCCTTGTTGCACGCCCACGGAGACCTCGAGGGCATTCGCACCGCCGCGGATGCCGGCGAGGGCATGAGCGCCGGGGTGCGGGCGAAGATCCTGGCGGCCGCCGCCTACCTCGACGTCGCTCCGACCGTCGTGGCCGTCGCGACGGACCTCGACATCACCGCGCCGGGCACGCCCCTGCATGCGCCGGACGCCGACGCCAGGGCCGCGGCTACCGCGCTCGCTGAGCGCTGGAACCTCTCCTCGTCGATGGAGCGTGCGCTCACGGCGATCGAGAAGGCGTCCGCCACTCGGAGCTGACGGGCCGTCACTCCGCCCAGGCGAGGAGCCGCTCGAGCCCCCAGGTCGTGACGATGCGCGACGCGGGGACACCCGCCCGCTCGGCGCGCTCCGCGCCGTGGTCGAGCAGGGAGAGCTGCCCCGGCGCGTGGGCGTCGGAGTCGATCGAGAAGAGGCAACCGGCTTCGAGAGCGATCGCGATGAGTTCGTCCGGCGGATCCTGCCGCTCAGGGCGCGAATTGATCTCCACCGCAACGCCGTTCTCCGCGCACGCCGCGAAGACCGCCGCCGCATCGAACTCCGACGAGGGCCGCGTGCCGCGCTCCCCCTGCACGAGACGGCCGGTGCAGTGCCCGAGCACATCCACGCGCGGGTCGCGAACGGCACGCAGCATGCGTCGCGTCATCGAGCGTGCGTCCATGCGCAGCTTCGAATGCACGGACGCCACCACGATGTCGAGTTCGCCGAGCAGGGCATCCTCCTGATCGAGGGCGCCGTCCTCGAGGATGTCGACCTCGATGCCCGCGAGCAGCGTGAATCCGTCACCCGACTCCGCCCGCACGAGGGGGATCTGCTCCCGTAGACGCTCGGGGGACAATCCGCGTGCCACGCGCAGCCGTGGGGAGTGATCGGTGATCGCCTGATACTCGTGCCCCTGGGCTCGCGCCGCGGCCGCCATGTCGGCGATCGAGGTCGTCCCGTCCGACCACTCGGTGTGCGCGTGCAGGTCGCCGCGCAGCCGCGCCCGCAGGGCGGAGACGCGCTGCGGCTCCACCTCGCCCCGCAGCTCCACGAGGTACGCCGGCACCGCTCCGTCCTGCGCCTCCCGGATCACCCCGAAGGTGGATGCGCCGATGCCCTTACTCACTCGGAGTGCCGTGGGGTCGGCGCGTACCTCCTCCGGGAGGTCACGGTACGTGGCCGCCGCCTGCCGGAACGCCTTGGCGCGATAGCGCGATGCCCGCTCCCTCTCGAGGAGGGAGGCGATCTCCAGGAGCGCTTCTTCGGGTTCCATGACGCCTCAGCTTCCCGAGAGCTCCCGGCTGGTGCCGATCCACTCGTCGAGCTTCGCCGACGCACGTCCGTCGTCGATCGCCGCCGCGGCCCGCTCGTATCCGCTCCGCAGCCGCTCGAGGATCGGATACTGCACCTGAGCCGCATCCTGAGAGAGTTCGTACGCGACGATGCCGGCCGCCGCGTTGAGCAGCACGATGTCGCGGACGGCGCCGGTCTCGCCGGAGAGCGTCCGTCGGAGCACGTCGGCGTTGTGCTCGGGCGAGCCCCCGATCAGATCATCGAGATCGGCGAGGGGGATGCCGAGATCACGGGGGTCGAGATCGTGCTCGTGCACGTCGCCGCGGGTGACCTCCCAGATCCGGCTGTGCCCGGTGGTGGTGAGTTCGTCCAGTCCGTCGTCTCCGCGGAAGACGAGAGCCGTCGCTCCACGGGTGCGGAAGACGCCGGTGATGAGGGGCACGCGTTCGAGCTGCGCTACCCCGACGGCGTTCGCCTCGGCGCGCGCCGGATTGCAGAGCGGGCCGAGCATGTTGAAGACGGTGGGTACACCGAGCTGCGACCGCACGGCGCCCGCGTGCTTGAAGCCCGGGTGGAACGCCCCCGCCCACGCGAAGGTGATGCCCGTGCGGTCGAGGATCGAGGCGACGGCCGCGGGGTCGAGCGAGAGTTCGAGTCCGAGCGCCCCCAGCACGTCCGACGAACCCGAGGCGGAGCTCGCGGCGCGATTGCCGTGCTTGACGACGGGGATGCCGGTCGCGCCGATGATCACGGCCGCCGTCGTCGACACGTTCACGGTGCCGACCCTGTCCCCTCCGGTGCCCACGATGTCGAGCACATCCGGTGACACCGGCAGGGGGACGGCCGCCTCGAGGATGGCATCGCGGAAGCCGACGATCTCGTCGATCGTCTCTCCCTTCGCGCGCAGGGCGATGAGGAAGCCGGCCAGCTGCGCCTCCGAGACCTCTCCGCGCATGATGCGGCGCATCGCCCACGTCGACTCCCAGACGCTGAGGTCGCGGCGCTCCAGCAGAGTGGTGAGCACATCGGACCAGGTCAGGGAATCAGCCATGTGGCGATCCTATCGGCGCCGGGAAAACGTGCAGGTCGATGACGCAGGCGGTCGATTCCCTCACCACCCGCGGTTTCCTGCGGATTCACCGTCGATTCGCAGCGACTTCTTAGGCTCGCCTAAGTGATAGCTCGGCGAAACGGACCCCGCCAGTGCGAGAATCACCCTCCCGCATCGGCCATAATGGAACGGTGACGACCTCAGCGACGTATGCCCCGGCGGCGAGAACCATCAAGCGGCCCAACCCGGTAGCTGTCGGCACCATTGTGTGGCTCGGCAGTGAGGTGATGTTCTTCGCGGGACTCTTCGCGATCTACTTCACCCTCCGCAGCACCTCCCCGGAGCTGTGGGCCGACCGCACCGACCTCCTCAACGTGCCGTTCGCGGCCGTCAACACGGCGGTCCTGGTCCTCTCCTCGTTCACGTGCCAGATGGGCGTATTCGCCGCGGAGGACCTGCAGCCGTATCGCATCGCCAAGGGGCTCAAGAACGCGGCCGGCCGCCGCCGCCTCTTCGGCTGGGGAATGGTCGAGTGGTTCTTCCTCACCTTCGCTCTCGGCGCCGTCTTCGTCTCCGGTCAGGTCTGGGAGTACGCCCAGCTCGTGGCCGAGGGCATGCCGATCCAGGCCGACGCCTACGCATCCGCGTTCTACCTGACCACCGGCTTCCACGCCCTGCACGTCACCGGCGGACTCATCGCGTTCCTGCTCGTGATCGGGCGCGCATACGCCGTCAAGAACTTCCGGCACAAGGAGGCGACCTCCTCGATCGTGGTGTCCTACTACTGGCACTTCGTCGACGTCGTCTGGATCGTGCTGTTCTTCGTTATCTACTTCCTGAAATAAGAGCGGAGCTGATCCCCGAGATGGCACGAGAGAAGAAGCGCCGTTCTGGCGGTCGCCGCAGCCCCCTGGCTGCCGCGGCCCTCATCGGAGCAGGACTCATGATCACCGGCGCGGTCTATGCCGGAGCGTCCGCGGCCTTCGCCGCCACGGACACCCCGACGGCAGCCACCGAGCTGACGGTCGAAGACGGCCAGAAGCTGTTCCAGGCCAACTGCGCGACCTGTCACGGACTCGACCTGCAGGGCACGCCGAACGGACCGAGCCTCTACGGCGTCGGTGAGCTCGCCGTCGAGTTCCAGGTCTCGACCGGTCGTATGCCGCTCCAGGCGCAGGGCCCGCAGGCTCCACAGAAGGAGCCGCAGTTCACGCACGAGCAGATCCTCGCGATGGCGGAGTATGTGCAGGAAGAGGCGCCCGGCCCCACCTTCCCCGAGGAGCGCATCCTCGACGGCGAGGGCGACGTCTCCCACGGAGCGGAGCTCTTCCGCGTGAACTGCGCCATGTGCCACAACGTCGCCGCGGCCGGCGGTGCGCTGACCGAGGGCAAGTACGCCCCGGCGCTCACCGAGACCAGCGCTCTGCACATGTACGCCGCCATGGTCACCGGTCCCCAGAACATGCCCGTCTTCGGTGACATGAACCTGTCGGACGAAGACAAGCGCGACATCATCTCCGCACTGCTCTTCCAGCAGCAGTCCGTTCAGCCCGGCGGCTTCTCGCTCGGCTCCCTCGGCCCCGTCTCCGAGGGCCTGTTCGCATGGATCTTCGGCATCGGCGCGCTCGTCGCCGTGACCGTGTGGATCACGGCGAAGTCCAACTGACGCATATTCATCGAAGAGGAACGTACGAGGAGCACCATGGCACACGACGACGACTCGAAGGCTCTCGACAGGGCCTACCAGCCCTCGCCGGGGCTGGGTGTCGCAGTCAGCGACCCCGTGCAGAACCCTGGCCTGCCGCCGCACCGTGAGCGGATGACCGACAAGGACCCGCGCGCCGAGAAGACGGCCGTGCGCACGGTCTACACGCTGTTCTACCTCTCGCTCGCGGGCAGCATCTGGGCCGTCGCGGCCTACATGCTCTTCCCGATCGAGAGCGGCGCGCTCATCGACATCCGGCAGAACAACCTCTTCATCGGTCTCGGCATCGCCCTCGCCCTGCTCTCGCTGGGCATCGGAGCGATCCACTGGTCGAAGGCCCTCATGGCCGACAAGGAGCACGTCGAGTTGCGTCACCCGACCCGCGGTCGGGACACGACCCGCGAGGCGGCCATCCAGGTCTTCGCCGACGCCAACGAGGAGTCCGGCTTCGGGCGCCGCACCATGATCCGGAACTCGCTGTTCGCCGCGGTCGTCGCCTCGATCATCCCCGGAGTCACCCTCTTCCGCGGACTCGCTCCGCACGCCACCCCGGAGGACCCGCACGCGGGCGACCCGGTGCACCTCCTCAAGCACACGATGTGGGAAGAGGGCATGCGCCTCGTGCGCGACCCGGACGGCACGCCGATCCGCGCCGCCGACGTCACGCTCGGCTCTGCCTTCCACGTGATCCCCGCCGACCTCGCCGAGCTGAGCCACCACGACGGCTACCTCGAGGAGAAGGCGAAGGCGATCGTGCTGATGATGCGCCTGCGTCCCGAGCAGCTCACCGAGGCCGAGGACCGCAAGGACTGGTCGTACGACGGCATCGTCGCGTACTCGAAGGTCTGCACCCACGTCGGATGCCCCGTCGCCCTGTACGAGCAGCAGACGCACCACCTCCTCTGCCCCTGCCACCAGTCGCAGTTCGACGTCACGGATCACGCCAAGGTCATCTTCGGACCGGCCGCGCGTCCCCTGCCGCAGCTGCCCATCACCGTCGACGACGAGGGCTACCTCATCGCGCGGAGTGACTTCACCGAGCCCGTCGGCCCGAGCTTCTGGGAGCGCCATTGAGCACCGCAACGCTGTCCAAAGAGGACAAAGACACCAAGGCGCCCCTGGGCGGACGATTCGTCGGAGCCGCATCGAACTACATCGATGAGCGCACGAGCCTCTCCGGCATGGTCAAGGAGCTGGGTCGCAAGATCTTCCCCGACCACTGGTCGTTCATGCTCGGCGAGATCGCGCTGTGGAGCTTCGTCGTCGTGTTCCTCTCGGGAACCTTCCTGACGTTCTTCTTCCAGGCCTCGATGGTCGAGACGCACTACACCGGCGCCTACGCCCCGATGCGCGGCATCGAGATGTCGGCGGCCCTCGAGTCGACGCTGCACATCTCCTTCGACCTGCGCGGTGGCCTGCTGGTGCGCCAGATCCACCACTGGGCGGCGCTCGTGTTCATCGCCGGCATCGGCGTGCACATGCTCCGCGTGTTCTTCACGGGCGCGTTCCGCAAGCCCCGTGAGCTCAACTGGGTCATCGGCTTCGTCCTGTTCATCCTGGCGATGGCAGAGGGCTTCACCGGCTACTCGCTCCCCGACGACCTGCTCTCGGGCAACGGTCTGCGCATCATCGACGGCATGATCAAGGGTCTCCCCCTGATCGGTACGTGGACGTCGTTCCTGCTGTTCGGCGGCGAGTTCCCCGGAACCGACATCGTCGGACGTCTGTACACGCTGCACATCCTGCTGCTGCCCATGATGGTCATCGCCTTCATCGCGCTGCACCTCATGCTCATGATCATCAACAAGCACACGCAGTTCGCGGGCCCCGGCCGCACGAACGACAACGTCGTGGGCTACCCGATGATGCCCGTCTACATGTCGAAGATGGGTGGCTACCTGTTCATCGTGTTCGGCGCCATCGTGCTGATCGCGACGTTCTTCCAGATCAACCCGATCTGGAACTACGGCCCGTACGACCCGTCCCCCGTCTCGGCCGGTACCCAGCCTGACTGGTACATCGGCTTCGCGGACGGCGCTCTGCGCCTCGCTCCGTCGAACCTGGACGTCGTGTTCCTCGACCACACGTGGTCGTTCGGCATCCTGCTGCCGGTCGCCGTTCTGGGTCTGTTCATCGTCGCCGTCGCGATCTACCCCTTCATCGAGGCGTGGATCACGGGAGACAAGCGCGAGCACCACATCGCACAGCGTCCGCGCAACGCCGCGACGCGCACCGCGATCGGTGTGGCCGGCGTGGTCTTCTACGCGGTGCTCTGGGCTGCCGCCTCGTCGGACCTCATCGCCACGCACTTCATGCTGACGATGGAGGGCGTGATCCACACTCTCCAGGCGCTGCTGTTCGTCGGACCGATCCTCTCCTACTTCGTCACCAAGCGGATCTGCATCGCGCTGCAGAAGAAGGACCGCGAGATCGTGCTGCACGGCTTCGAGTCGGGCCGCATCGTTCGCCTCCCCGGTGGCGAGTTCATCGAGGTGCACCAGCCGGTCGACAAGTACGACCGTTGGAAGCTCATCGATGTCGACGGTTACGAGCCGCTCGTGGTGCGTCCGAACGCGAAGGGGCGCATCCCGTGGACCGAGAACTTCCGTTCGTCGCTCTCGCGCTGGTTCTTCGAGGACCGTCTCACGCCGCTGACGCAGGCTGAGATCGACGCGGCGGATGCACACCAGCATCACGTGATCGAACAGGACGCCGCCACGGAGACGGCCGAGATCCAGGGTGCTCACGAGCGCGCCGGCTTCCCGGATGCCCCGCTCGTGGCCACAGAGGACCACGTCGACGAGACGCCGAACACGCCGAGCACGGTCATCGCCACCGAGCCGGTCAAGAAGTCGCGGAAGAAGAAGACCGACGACGAGGGAGAGTAACCCCTCCCCCGGTGAAAGGGCCCTGTCCGTTCGGATAGGGCCCTTTTCCGTCCCATGAGAAGATCGACGGCATGAGTTCCTCTGCAGTGCGCCTCATTCGCTCAGCGGCCCTGCCTGCAGCGCCATACGCTCATGCATCGACCGCCGCGGCCGGGTCGCGTCTCATCTTCCTCGCCGGCGCATGCCCGCTCTCCGACGACGGCAGCACCATCGCCCCGGGCGACTACGCCGCACAGGCGGCACGCTGCGTCGAGACCCTCCGCATCGCCCTCGCGGCCGCCGGCGCCGAGCTCCCTGACATCCTCTCCACGCGCGTCCTGGTCGCGTCGACACGTCAGGCCGACCTCGTGACCGCCTGGAACACCGTCCGCGCCGCCTTCGGCGACCACGATGTGCCGAGCACCCTGCTCGGTGTCACCGTTCTGGGCTACGACGACCAGCTCGTCGAGATCGAGGCGGTGGCCGCCGTGCGGGACACGAACGCATGAATCCGACGATCCGACCGGCGGACGCATCCGAGGCCGACCTGCTCACACGTATCGAAGCGGAGGCCGATCAGCTGCTCATCCAGGCTCTGGGGGCCCAGGAGTGGCCTCCCCCGGCCGATGGGGCCTCTCGCCTCTCCGGCTCCGGTTTCGTCCTCGTAGCGGTTCCCCGGGCAGCGGACTCTCCTGCCGGGTTCGCCCACGTGCTCGAAGCCGACGGCTGCGCTCACCTCGAGCAGCTGTCGGTGGCCCCCGCGGCCGCCCGCCAGGGCGTGGGACGCGCGCTCGTGCGCGCGGCCATCACCGCGGCACGTGAGCGGGGCCACCCGCGCATGACCCTGCGCACGTACGCCCAGCTGCCGTGGAACGCTCCGTTCTATGCGAGCTGCGGGTTCGTCGTGACACAGCCGGAGACGCCGTTCCAGCGCGCCCTGATCGACGCGGAAGCTCGCATGGGGCTGGACAGATATGGACCGCGGGTGCAGATGGCGGTCGCACTTCGTCCGTGATCCACCCGGGGGGACTGTCCGGAAAGCGACGGTGCGCGACCGGAACGGGGCGGCACCGTGTGCGCTCGCGACCGTAGGCTCTGACCATGATCGAACGTGCCCAGTACTTCGCCGCCAAGCTCGCCTACGAGACGGACGCGAGCGATGTCCACGCGGCACGGACGTCCGGCGACGACCTCGTCGTCGTCGACGTCCGTTCCGCCGAGGCCTGGGCGCAGGGCCGCGTCGCCGGTGCCCTGCACATGCCCTATCGCGACATCGCGAGCCGCGCGTCGACGGAGATCCCGCTCGACGCGAAGGTGGTGGTGTACTGCTGGAGCCCGGGATGCAACGCCGGCGCCAAGGCCGCCCTGGCCTTCGCGGAGCAGGGGTACCAGGTGCGCGAGATGATCGGCGGCTTCGAGTACTGGGTGAGGGAGGGCTACCCGGTCGAGGACGCGGATGGAGTGCACCGGCGCCCCGTCGACCCGCTCACCGGTATCGCCCGCGTGCGCACACACGCCTGAGACGGCTGGCGGCGGGCGAGGTGTACGCCTCGCATGTCCGCGTGACGTGCGGCGACGAGAAAGGCCCCGGGGTGCGTCCCCGGGGCCTTTCTCGTCGTGCTCAGCGGGCGAAGTTCCCGCGGTAGTACTCGTACACCCATCCGACGATCGCGACCACGAAGATCGCGAGTCCGATCGGCAGGAGGAAGTGGCCGACGGCCAGACCGATGACGAACACCGCGGCCGAACCAGCGAGCACCATCGGCCACCAGGACCACGGGCTGAACTCCCCGAGCTCGGGGTCGCCGTCATCGATGTCGGACGTGAGGATGTCCTCGGGCAGCTCGCCGCCCTGGGCGTTGTGCGTGCGGTCGAGATAGAAGGCGATCATCGCGCCCATCGCGGCGGCGAAGAACAGCGCGACGGTCCCGACCCACTCGATCTGGTTGACCAGCGGGAGGGTGGGGTGCGCAAGGATGTTCCAGCCCGTGTAGACGACGCCGATGAGGGCGAAGAAGGCGGTCAGGATCCACCAGAGGATGACGTTGTCGCGCATGGCTCAGTGGACCTCTCGCTCGCCGGGGGCTGTGGTGGCGAACTCGGCCGCCTCGGGGTGATTCAGGTCGAACGCCGGACGCTCGCTGCGGATCCGCGGGATCGACGTGAAGTTGTGCCGCGGCGGCGGGCAGGACGTCGCCCACTCGAGCGAAGCGCCGTACCCCCACGGGTCATTGACCGTCACCTTGGGCGCCTTGCGGGCCGTGATCCACACGTTCAGGAAGAACGGCAGCATCGAGGCGCCGAGGATGATCGCACCGATCGTCGACACCTGGTTCTGCCACGTCCAGCCGTCGGCTTCCGAGTAGTCCGCGTAGCGGCGGACCATGCCGTCGACGCCCAGCCAGTGCTGGATGAGGAAGGTCATGTGGAAGCCGATGAAGAGCGTCCAGAAGTGCACGTAGCCGAGACGCTCGTTGAGCATCCGTCCCGTCCACTTCGGCCACCAGAAGTAGAACCCGGCGAACATCGCGAACACGACGGTGCCGAAGACGACGTAGTGGAAGTGCGCCACGACGAAGTACGAGTCGCTGAGGTGGAAGTCGAGAGGCGGAGCCGCGAGGATCACACCGGTCAGACCGCCGAACACGAACGAGACCAGGAAGCCGAGCGAGAAGACCATCGGCGTCTCGAAGGTGACGGATCCTCGCCACATCGTTCCGATCCAGTTGAAGATCTTCACACCCGTCGGCACGGCGATGAGCATCGTCATGAGGGCGAAGAACGGCAGCAGGACAGACCCGGTGACATACATGTGGTGCGCCCAGACCGCCACCGAGAGCGCGGCGATCGCGATCGTGGCGTAGACGAGGGTCTTGTATCCGAAGATCGGCTTGCGGCTGAACACCGGGAAGATCTCCGAGACGATGCCGAAGAACGGCAGCGCGATGATGTAGACCTCGGGGTGGCCGAAGAACCAGAAGAGGTGCTGCCAGAGGAGCACGCCACCGTTCTGCGGGTCGTAGATGTGCGCACCGAGCACGCGGTCCGCGGCGGCCGCGAAGATGGCCGCAGCGAGCACGGGGAACGCCATGAGCACCAGGAGGCTGGTGACCAGCGTGTTCCACGAGAAGATCGGCATGCGCCACATCGTCATACCGGGAGCGCGCATCGTGATGATGGTGGTGATGAAGTTCACCGCTCCGAGGATCGTGCCGAAGCCGGAGATGCCGAGTCCGAGCATCCACAGGTTTCCGCCGGCACCCGGGGTGAAGGACGCGCTGGCCAGAGGCTGATACGCGAACCACCCGAACGAGGCCGCACCCTGCGGGGTGAGGAAGCCGGCCACCGCGATCGTGGAGCCGAAGAGGAAGAGCCAGAACGCGAAGGCGTTCAGACGCGGGAACGCGACGTCGGGCGCGCCGATCTGGAGCGGCAGGATCGCGTTGGCGAACCCGGCGAACAGCGGCGTCGCGAACATCAGCAGCATGATCGTGCCGTGCATCGTGAACAGCTGGTTGTACTGCTCCTTCGTGGGGACGATCTGCATCCCGGGAGCGAAGAGCTCGGCACGGATGACCAGGGCCATCACACCACCGAGCAGGAAGAACAGCACGGAGGCGATCAGGTACATGTACCCGATGGTCTTGTGGTCGGTGGAGGTGATCCACTTGACCACCACGTTGCCCTTCTGCTCGACGCGCGTGGTGCTCATCAGAGCGGCCTGGCGCGGCGGGAGGGTCGTGGGGCGGGAGCGGTGCGCCTCGTCGGTGCGGGGTGCTTCAGTGGTCGACATGGCTTACTCCTCTCCTTCCTCGGAGTCGTTGTTTCCGGTTGTTCCGGGAAGGTTGGACAGGCGGTCGTAGGCGTCGGTGATGTCGCCCGTGTTGCCCTGGTCCTTGAGGTCGCGCAGGTATGCGTCGTACTCGTCCTGCTCGACGACCTTGACGTTGAAGAGCATCATCGAGTGGTACTCGCCGCAGAGCTCGGCACACTTGCCGTTGTACTCCCCCACCCGCGTCGGGATGAAGGACCACGAGTTGTCCTTGCCGATGTACATGTCCTTCTTGTACAGGAAGTCGATGATCCAGAAGGAGTGGATGACGTCGCGGGACTGCAGCTTGATGGTGACCTTCTGGTCGACCGGCAGTACCAGAGTCGGCAGCTGCGCCTGGTCGATGTTTCCCTCAGCATCCGGCTGCGCCTGGATGCCCATGGTCCACACAGTGTCGTCGTCGGACTCCGCGTCGTACTGGAAGTCCCAGGCCCACTGCTTCGCGATGGCCGTGATCTCGACATCGGGGTCATCCCACTGCGTCTCGATCGCCTCCTGGTCGCGGGCGGTGAAGAAGAACATCCCGAGCACGAGCATGAGCGGCACGATCGTGTAGAAGATCTCGATCGGCATGTTGTAACGCATCTGCACCGGCAGGCCGGTCTGGCCCTTGCGACGGCGGTAGGCGATCGCCGCCCAGGCCATGAGGGCCCAGGTGATGATGCCGACGGCGAGCAGCACGATCCAGGAGTTGACCCACAGCGACGAAACGCGCTCGGTCTGGTTGGTCGTCGCGTCGGCGCCCTCCTCGAAGCCCGGGAGGTAGCCGTTCAGCTCGGCGGTGGTACATCCCGCCAGGACGACGGCTGCCGCGACTCCCAGGGGGAGTGCGGCCCAACGAAGGCGGCGTTTCGAGGGCACGATGCACCTTTCAGATTGCGGATACGGCACACCCAAGTCTAGGGCAACCTCACACCCGATTCATGCCAACCGCGCAGGTTGGCCGGGGTCGTACGGGTCAGTGGAAGCTGTCGCCGCAGGCGCAGCTGCCGGCCGCGTTCGGGTTGTCGATCGTGAAGCCCTGCTCGGAGATCGTGTCCTTGAAGTCGATCGACGCGCCGTCCAGGTAGGGGACGCTCATGTTGTCGACGATGACCTCGACGCCGTCGAAGTCGACCGTCTCGTCGCCCTCGAGGTAGCGCTCGTCGAAGTAGAGCTGGTAGATGAGACCCGAGCATCCGCCGGGCTGCACGGCGACGCGCAGGCGGAGGTCGTCGCGGCCCTCCTGCTCGAGGAGGTTCTTCACCTTCGTCGCCGCCGCGGACGTGAGGCGGATGCCGTGGGCCGGCGTGGTCTCTGTGCTCAGGGTGGTGTCGCTCATGTCGCTCCTTGTGACGGGCCGCGTGGCGCGGCGTGCACCCCCGATTCTACCGCCGCCCGCACCGCGGTCGGCGGTGCGGGCGGTTTCGAGCGGCCATCGATCAGAGCGGCAGCGTCAGACCGTTCATCCGGGCGAGCAGCAGCGCCTCGGTCGCCACGGCGTGGCGGAAGGTGTCGAGATGCAGCGACTCGTTGGGGCTGTGCGCGCGGGAGTGCGGGTCCTCCACACCGGTGACGAGGATCTGCGCGTCGGGGAACTCCCGCACGAGGTCGGAGATGAAGGGGATCGATCCTCCGACGCCGAGGTCCACCGGATCCGCTCCGTACCCGTCGCGCATCGCCTCGCGGGCGAGCCCGACCGCCCAGCCGGAGGTGTCGACGAGGAACCCGTTGCCGAGATCGACGTCGGAGAATTCCAGCTCCGCACCGTGCGGGGCATGCGCGCGGAGGTGCCGCTCCAGCGCGGCATACGCATCCTCGCCGCTCTGGCCGGGGGCGACGCGGGCACTGATGACCACGGTGACCTCCGGCAGCAGGGTGTTGGAGGCCGCCGCCACGCTGGTCGCGTCGATGCCGATCACCGTGACCGACGGTTTGTTCCAGATGCGGCTCAGGATCGTCCCGGAGCCGATGGGGCGGCTTCCCGGAAGGAGACCCGCCTCGTCACGGAGCGTCTCCTCGGAGTACTCCGGCGTCGGCGCGTCGCGCTCGGTCATGCCCTCGACGGCGACCGACCCGTCCGCGTGCCAGAGCGTGGAGAGCAACTGCACCGTCGCCATCATCGCGTCGGGGACCGCTCCCCCGAACATCCCTGAGTGCGAGGCGTGGTCGAGGGTGCGCACACGCACGGTGAAGCGCGCGTTCCCGCGGAGGGAGACCGTGAGGCCCGGGGTCACCGAATCCCAGTTGCCGGAGTCTGCGACGACGATCGCATCCGCCCGCAGCGCCTCCTTGTTGTCGGACAGGAACTGGGCGAACGAGCGGGAACCGTACTCCTCCTCCCCCTCGATGAACAACGCCACACCGAGGTCGAGATCATCGCCCAGCACCTCGGCGACGGCGCGGATCGACGCGATGTGCGCCATGATGCCGGCCTTGTCGTCCGCGGCGCCACGACCATAGAGGCGTCCGTCGCGCACGGTCGGCTCGAAGGGCGGCGTCTCCCACAGCGCGTCGTCTCCGGGAGGCTGCACGTCGTGGTGCGCGTACAGCAGGATCGTCGGACGACCGTTCCGGGCCGCGCGGGTCGCGAGAACGGCGGGTTGACCCAGCTCATCGGTACCGGGGATGGCGGCGCGGAGCACGCGCACCTCATCGAACACGCCCGTATCCGAGGCCAGCGCGGCGACCGCCTCCGCGCTGCGCTCCAGCTGCGTCTGATCGAAGGCCGGCCACGCCATCCCCGGGATGCGCACCAGGTGCCCGAGATCCGACAGGGCAGCCGGGTGACCGGTCGCCACCGCCTCGAGAAGAGCGGACTCGGACGCAGGGGGGATCGCAGCAGAGGTCATGCGAGTAATCTTAAGGCGAACCCCTTTTCCCGAACCGAGGAATCCCGTGGCCAGCACCCCCGCATCCCCTCCGACGAACGACGACGCCGCAGAGACCGGTCTCGGCAAGGGCCGTCGCACGCCGACCCGCGCGGAGCAGGAGGCGGCACGACGCCGTCCGCTCGTCGCCAACACCAAGGAGGCGCGCGCCGCGGCCCGCGCCGATCTCAACGAGCGACGGGCCCGGGCGCAGGCGGGCATGGCGGCCGGCGAGGAGAAGTACCTCCCCGCCCGCGACAAGGGCCCGCAGCGCCGCTGGGTGCGCGACTACGTCGATGCCGGCTGGCACCCCGCCGAGTTCGTCATGGCGATCATGGTGCTCGTCATCATCGCCTCGCTCGTGCCGATCCCCGCCGTCTCCTTCTACGCCTACCTCGGCATGATGGCGTACATCGTCCTCTCGATCCTCGGCATGGTCGTGCTGGGCATCCGGGTCAAGCGCAAGGTCGCCGCCCGATTCGGCGAAGAGCGTCGCGAGCGCGGGCTGGCCTGGTACGCGGCCATGCGTTCGCTGCAGATGCGCTTCATGCGACTTCCCAAGCCCCAGGTCAAGCGCGGTCAGTATCCCGACTGATCCAGCGAACGAGAAAGCGCCGCCCCTCTGCGGAAGGGCGGCGCTTTCTCGTTGAGCGGGTCAGCGGGCCAGGAGGCCGCGGTTGATCTGCCGAGCCCACAGCGGGCCGCGGTACAGGAACGCCGTGTATCCCTGGACGAGGGTCGCGCCGGCCGCCAGACGTTCACGCACATCATCAGCCGTCTCCACTCCCCCGACCGCGATGACGCAGAAGTCCGCAGGGACGACGGCACGCACCCGCCGCAGCACCTGCAGGGAACGTTCCTTCAAGGGGGCGCCGGAGAGCCCCCCCGCTCCGGCCGCCTCGACGACCGCGGGATCCGAGCGCAGACCGTCGCGGGACACCGTGGTGTTGTGGGCGATGATGCCGGCGAGCCCCTCCGACACGGCGAGCTTCGCGATGGCCTCGATCTCGTCGTCCGGCAGATCGGGCGCGATCTTCACCAGCAGCGGCGTCGCACCGGCGGCATCGCGCACGGCCCGCAGCAGCGGTGCCAGCGTCTCGACGGCCTGCAGGCCCCGCAGTCCGGGGGTGTTGGGCGACGAGACATTGACCGCGAGGTAGTCCGCCAGCGGAGCGACGCGCGCGGCCGAGGCCACGTAGTCCGCCGTGGCGTCGGCGACGTCGACGACACGACTCTTGCCGATGTTCACACCGATGACCGTGTCGGGCGCGCCCCGGCGGAGACGAGCGAGCCGACGTGCGGCGGCTTCCGCTCCCCTGTTGTTGAAACCCATGCGGTTGATCAGGGCACGATCCGCCGTCAGCCGGAACAGACGGGGGCGCGGGTTCCCCTCCTGGGGGATCGCGGTCAGCGTGCCGACCTCGACGTGGCCGAAGCCCAGCGCGGCCAGGCCGCGCACGCCCACGGCGTTCTTGTCGAACCCGGCGGCGATGCCGAACGGCGACGGGAAGGTCAGCCCCAGGGCCTGCACACGGAGGGAGGGATCCGGCCGGGTCACCCGCCTCGTCAGCCCCGCGAACGGCGGCGTGCCGAGGAGGCGGATCACCGCCATGCCGGCGTGATGGGCGGTCTCGGGGTCCATGCGCGACAGGACGGCGCGGAAGAGGAGCGGATACATCCCTGCCAGGTTACCTGTCGGCGGCCGCGCGATTCTCGTGATCGGCGCGGAGGTCGGTGATCGCCGACTCGAAATCCTCGAGCGAATCGAACGCCTGGTAGACGCTCGCGAACCGGAGGAAGGCCACCTCGTCGAGATCACGCAGCGGACCGAGGATCGCGAGTCCGATCTCGTTCGTGTCCAGCTGCGACACACCGGTCTGGCGCACCGCCTCTTCGACCCGTTGCGCCAGCACCGCCAGATCCGCCTCCGTCACGGGCCGCCCCTGACAGGCCTTGCGCACCCCGGAGATGACCTTGTCCCTGCTGAAGGGCTCCATGACACCGGAGCGCTTGATCACGCTGAGGCTCGCGGTCTCGGTCGTGGTGAAGCGCCCGCCGCACTCGGGGCACTGGCGACGACGTCGGATGGAGAGTCCGTCGTCGCTGGTGCGCGAGTCGATCACACGCGAATCGGGGTGACGGCAGAAGGGGCAGTGCATCCGTCAAACCTACCCGGTGAACCGGGCCTCGATCGCCTCGCCGTGGGCGGGGAGAACCTCGCTCTCGGCGAGGGCGACCACGCCGCGTCGCACCTCCGCGAGGGCCTCCCGATCGTAGGAGATCACCTGCTGCGGACGCAGGAACGTGTACGAACCCAGACCCGGGGCGTACCGGGCCTGTCCGCCGGTGGGGAGCACGTGGTTGCTGCCCGCCATGTAGTCGCCGAGACTGACGGGCGTCTGATCGCCGACGAACACGGCCCCGGCGCTGGTGAAGTCCGCAGCGGCGTCTTCCGCGTCGACTAGGTGCAGCTCGAGGTGCTCTGGTGCGTAGGCGTTGCTGAAGGCCACGCCCATCGCGCGGTCGTCGACCAGGACGATGGCGGACTGCGGTCCGTCGAGGGCCGCCGCGACCCGCGCGCTGTGGCGCGTGCGCTCCTGCAGCTCCTGCACCGCGACCGCCACGCGGCGGGCGAGCTCCTCCGAGTCGGTGACGAGCACGGCCGAGGCCTGCTCGTCGTGCTCGGCCTGGCTGACGAGGTCGGCGGCGACGAGTCGGGCGTCGGCCTCGGCGTCGGCGACGACGAGGATCTCGGTGGCACCCGCCTCGGAGTCCGTGCCGACGACGCCGGCGACGGCGCGCTTCGCCGACGCGACGTAGTTGTTCCCGGGGCCGGAGACGACGTCGACCGGGTCGAGACCGATTCCGGCGACTCCCCAGGCGAAGGCCCCGATGGCTCCGGCGCCTCCCATCGCGTAGACCTCGTCGACCCCGAGCAGCGCCGCCGCGGCGAGGATCGTCGGGTGGATGCGCCCACCCTGGTCCGCCTGGGGCGGGGAGGCGAGCGCGATCTGCTCGACACCCGCGACCTGCGCCGGCACCACGTTCATGATCACGCTCGACGGATAGACCGCCTTGCCGCCGGGGATGTACACACCGACGCGCCCGACGGGCTGCCACCGCTGCAGGATGCGAGCGCCGGGGCCGATCTCGGTCACCTGGGGGGCGGGAACCTGTGCCTGCGACGCCAGCCGCACGCGACGGATCGCCTCCTCGAGTGCCTCGCGGACCTCCGGGGCGAGATCCGCCAGCGCTTCCGTCAGGTGCTCGGCCGGCACACGGAGGTCGTGCCCCGTCACGCGGTCGAAGCGCTCCGCCTGGGAACGCAGAGCCGCCTCGCCCTGCACGCGGACGTCGTCGACGAGCCGCACCGCGGTGTCGAGGGCCTCGGCACGCGCCTGGGTCGCACGCGGAACCGCCGCGAGCATGTCTGCCGGCGAGAGCTCGCGCCCTCGCAGATCGATCGTTCGCACCATCAGCCCTTCGTGATGTCCGAGATGTCGTGCAGGTAACCGATGCGCCCGTCGTCATGGCGCACCACGAAGGCGCCACCGCGGTCCTCGATCACGAGGGCCCAGGCGTTCGGTCCGATGACGAAGATCGGCTCGCCGCGTTCGTCGTGCACCGCGCGCTCGGTCGGTGCGAGGATCCAGAACGGCTGCGCCGCCGGAGGCGGGAACGCGTCGGACCCGCCGGAACGATCGACGACCGGTGAGCCGTCGTCCACAGGCACCTGATACGGGTCGGACTCCCGGTCGTCGACGAGGGGCTCGCCGGCTTCCGCGCCGGTGTAGGCGCTGGCCGGGTCGTCGAACCCGTTCTGCCCCAGGAAGGACTCGATCTCGCCCGTCGTGGAGAGGATCTCTTCGGAGCGGGAGCGTCGGGAGTACTGCGGGACATCGGCGCTCGGGGTTGCGGGGTCGGTCACGGCGTTCTCGGTGCCGGTGCCGCCGCCCGACGCGTGCGCGGAGAGCGGGACCCGGTCAGGCAGGTCGAGCCGGGCCACCTCGTCGGTCAGGAACGAGGCGGTGACGGCGTCATCGGTTTCCGGCGTGCGGGCCGCGGGCGGCGTCTGCACGGCACCACCCGAGAGCTCGGGCTCCGCGAAGGCGGCCGTGCCGCCGGCCGGCGCCGCGTCGCGGTCGAAAGCCTCGTCGACGGCGGGCGACGCCGTGGCACGCGGACGGGAGACGACCGGTCGGACGGGGTTCGCGTTGCGGTGAGCAAGTGTCACCAGGCGACCGTGGAAGTCCTCCTTGAGGCGCGGGATCAGCGGGGCGAAGACGGTGAGCGCGACGAGCGCGAGGCTGGCGAGGAGCTCGACCACCCCGACCCAGTTCAGCGTCCAGACACCGAACTCGATCGAGGCCGCGACGGCCGCCCACAGCGCACCCAGCCAGGTCACCGCGGAGACGGAGAAGGCGACGGAGGCGAACTGATCGATGCCGAGCGAGCCCACCCGGCGGATGCCGTCCGGGGAGAAGCGACGCAGCACGATGAGGAAGACGGCGGCCGTCGGCACTCCGATCGGCAGGATCCATTGGATCCCCTGGGCCCACAGCGCCTCGCCCGTGACGAGCGGGAAGAACGAGACGATGAAGGCCACGGCCCAGACGGCCACGATCAGCAACTCCCGCAGGGTGAATCCGAGGATGCCGGGCTCCGGCGTCACGTCATCGTCGTAGAGCACGCCGTCGTCGTCGAGGAACTCCTCGTCCTCCACGCCTGCGCTCTCCGGGTGATCGGTGCTCATGGGTGTTCCTTTCGTCTCGACACGCACAGGGGGATGCGCTTCCGACGCGTCCCGATCCTACCCGCTCACCCCAGACAGCTCGGTCCGAGAAGCGACTTGAGGTCGCCGAACAGATCGGCCGACACCTTCACCGGCATCGGAACCTCGAACACCTTCGCGGTGCCGCCCCGATGCACGCGAAGCAGGACTTCGGTCTCGCCCGAGTGACGGCGGAGCACGTCGGCGAGGTCGTGCATCACCCGCTCCGTCGCACGCTGCTCCGCGAGCACCAGCGCGAGCGGTCCGGCGGCGTCGAAGGAGCCGACGTCGGGGGCGAATGCGGACTGCGCATGCAGATTGAGACCGTCGTCACGGCGGGACACGCGGCCCCGCACGGCGAGGATCGAGTCCTGCTGGAGGATGTGCTGGAACTCGGTGTAGGTCTTGCCCATGAACATGACCGTCACCTCGCCGTTGAAGTCCTCGACCGTGATCATGCCGTAGGGGTTGCCGCTCGCCTTGGCGACGCGATGCTGCACGCTCGTCACGAGACCGGCCACTGTCACCTGGTCGCCGTCCTGCAGGTCCTCGGAGTTGTTCAGGTCGTGGATCGAGATCGACGCGTGCTTGGCCAGCGGCACCTCCAGGCCCGCCAGCGGATGGTCGGAGACATAGAGTCCCAGCATCTCCCGCTCGAAGGCCAGCTTGTCCTTCTTGATCCACTCGGGTCGAGCGGGCACCTTCGCCGGCGCGGTCTCCTCCATGCCGTCGTAGAGACTGTCGAAGTCGAAGCCGATCGCCCCCTGTGCCTCGTTGCGCTTGCGGTCGACCGCCGCTTCGACGGCATCCTCGTGGATCTCGACGAGGGCGCGTCGTGTGTCGCCCATCGAGTCGAACGCCCCGGCCTTGATGAGCGACTCCACGGTGCGCTTGTTCGCGACGTGCAGCGGCACCTTGTCGAGGAAGTGATGGAACGAGCTGAACCGCTCGTCCTTGCGGGCCTGCACGATGCCGTCGACGACGTTGCTGCCGACGTTGCGCACCGCGCCCAGACCGAAGCGGATGTCGTCACCGACGGCCGCGAAGAAGTTGATCGACTCCGAGACGTCGGGCGGCAGGACGCGGATGCCCATGCGCCGGCACTCGTTGAGGTAGAGCGCCATCTTGTCTTTCGAGTCGCCGACGCTGGTCAGGAGCGCGGCCATGTACTCGGCGGGATAGTGCGCCTTGAGGTAGGCCGTCCAGTAGGAGACGAGGCCGTAGGCCGCCGAGTGCGCTTTGTTGAACGCGTAGTCCGAGAAGGGCAGCAGGATGTCCCACAGCGCCTTGATCGCCCCCTCGCCGAAGCCCCTCTCCTTCATTCCGCCCGCGAAGCCCTCGTACTGCTTGTCGAGCTCGGACTTCTTCTTCTTGCCCATCGCGCGCCGGAGGATATCGGCCTGACCGAGACTGAACCCGGCCACCTTCTGAGCGATCGCCATGACCTGCTCCTGATAGATGATCAGGCCGTAGGTCGTGTCGAGGATGTCGCGCAGCGGCTCTTCGAGCTCGGGGTGGATCGGTGTGATCGGCTGCTGCCCGTTCTTGCGCAGGGCGTAGTTCGTGTGCGAGTTCGCTCCCATGGGACCGGGGCGGTACAGCGCGATGACAGCCGAGATGTCTTCGAAGTTGTCGGGTTTCATGAGACGGAGCAAAGAGCGCATCGGCCCGCCGTCGAGCTGGAAGACGCCGAGGGTGTCTCCGCGTGACAGCAGGTCGTAGGCGCCGCGATCGTCGAGTTCGAGGTGCTCGAGGTCGAGCTCCTCGCCCCGGTTCGAGCGGATGTTGTCGAGTGCGTCGGAGATGATCGTCAGGTTGCGGAGCCCGAGGAAGTCCATCTTGATCAGCCCGAGCGACTCGCACGACGGGTAGTCGAACTGGGTGACGATCTGGCCGTCCTGCTCGCGGCGCATGATGGGGATGATGTCGAGCAGCGGTTCGGACGACATGATGACGCCGGCCGCGTGCACGCCCCACTGCCGCTTCAGGCCTTCGAGGCCGAGCGCGCGGTCGAACACCGTCTTCGCCTCGGGATCGGTCTCGATGAGGGCCCGGAACTCGCTGGCCTCCTTGTACCGCGGGTGCGCCGAGTCGAACATGCCGTCGAGGGGCATGTCCTTGCCCATGACGGGAGGCGGCATGGCCTTGGTGAGGCGCTCGCCCATGCTGAACGGGAAGCCGAGCACGCGGCCGGCGTCCTTCAGGGCCTGCTTCGACTTGATCGTGCCGTAGGTGACGATCTGGGCGACGCGCTCGGACCCGTACTTCGCCGTGACGTAGTCGATGACCTCGCCGCGACGACGGTCGTCGAAGTCGACGTCGAAGTCGGGCATCGACACGCGATCGGGGTTGAGGAAGCGCTCGAAGATGAGGCCGTGCTCCAGCGGGTCGAGATCGGTGATCTTCATGGCGTAGGCCACCATCGACCCGGCGCCGGATCCACGGCCGGGACCGACGCGGATGCCGTTGTCCTTCGCCCAGTTGATGAAGTCCGCGACCACGAGGAAGTATCCCGGGAAGCCCATCTGCAGGATGATGCCGGTCTCGTACTCGGCCTGCTTGCGCACCCGGTCGGGGATACCGCCCGGGTAGCGGTAGTGCAGTCCGTTCTCGACCTCCTTGATGAGCCAGCTGTCTTCGGTCTCACCGTCCGGCACGGGGAAGCGCGGCATGTAGTTCGCGGAGGTGTTGAACTCGACCTCGCAGCGCTCGGCGATGAGCAGCGTGTTGTCGCAGGCCTCGGGGTGGTCGCGGAACAGCTGCCGCATCTCGGCGGCGGTCTTGATGTAGTAGCCGTCGCCGTCGAACTTGAACCGATTGGGATCGTCGAGCGTCGAGCCCGACTGCACGCAGAGCAGGGCGGCGTGAGCGTCGGCCTCGTGCTGATGGGTGTAATGCGAGTCGTTGGTCGCGACGAGCGGGATGCTCAGGTCTTTCGCGAGGCGCAGGAGGTCGGTCATGACCCGGCGCTCGATGGAGAGCCCGTGGTCCATGATCTCGGCGAAGTAGTTCTCCTTGCCGAAGATGTCCTGGAACTCGGCGGCGGCGGCGCGCGCCGCGTCGTACTGTCCGAGCCGGAGACGCGTCTGCACCTCTCCCGAGGGGCATCCGGTCGTGGCGATGAGGCCCTTGCCGTAGGTCTGCAGCAGCTCGCGGTCCATGCGGGGCTTGAAGTAGTACCCCTCCATGCTCGAGCGCGAGCTCAGCCGGAAGAGGTTGTGCATGCCCTCCGTGCTCTGGCTCCACATCGTCATGTGCGTGTAGGCCCCGGAGCCGGACACGTCGTCGCTCTTCTGGTCGGCCGACCCCCACTGCACCCGCGTCTTGTCGCTCCGGTGCGTGCCGGGGGTGACGTAGGCCTCGAGGCCCACGATCGGCTTGACACCCGCGTTGTTCGCCGCGTTGTAGAACTCGAACGCCGCGAAGGTGTTGCCGTGGTCGGTCACCGCGATCGCCGGCATCCCGTACTCGGCCGCCGCCTGCGTCATCGCGTTGATCTTCGCCGCGCCATCCAGCATCGAGTACTCGCTGTGCACGTGCAAATGGACGAAGGAGTCGGATGCCATGGGTTCGAGTCTACTTTCGGCATCCGACATCCGCGGCCTCGACGGGTGTCGCGGTCAGCGCAGGTCGAGCCTCATGAGCACGCGCGGAAACCCGTCGAGGACCGACCCGGTGTCGGCCGCCTTGTGGAAGCCCGCCCTCTCGAAGAGGGAGCGGGTCCCGACATACGCCATCGTCTGGTTCACCCGGGCGCCGCGGTTGTCGACCGGGTACGCCTCGACCGCCGGAGCCCCGCGATCGCGGGCGTACTCGACCGCGCCGGCGACCAGGGCGTGGGAGATGCCCTGCCGACGGTGGCCGGGGCGGATCCGGATACACCACAGCGACCAGACGTCGAGATCGTCCACATGAGGGATGAGACGGTTCCGCGCGAAGCTCGTGTCGCGTCGCGGGTGCAGAGCGGCCCATCCGACCGGATCGTCGTCGAGGTACGCGATGACGCCGGGCGGCGGGTCGTGGCGGCAGAGCTCGCGAACCCGCTCGGCGCGCGCCGGCTCCCGCAGCGTCGTGTTCTCCTTGCTGCCGATCCGGTAGCTCAGGCAGAAGCACACGTTCGACGTCGGCTTCTTCGGTCCCACGAGAGCCGCGACGTCGTCGAAGACCGTCGCCGGCCGAACCTCGATGTCCATGCGCCCAGTCTGGTGCACCCCTCCGACATCCGGGAGGGGCCGTCCGGTCCGATCAGGCCCCGGCGCCCTCTCCGCGCAGCACGGCGAGAGCGTGCTGGAAGTCGGAGGGGTACGGCGAGGAGAACTGCACCCACTCCCCCGAGGCAGGATGCGCGAAACCCAGGCGGTGGGCGTGCAGCCACTGGCGGGTGAGGCCGAGGCGGGCCGACAGCGTGGGGTCCGCACCGTACAGCGGATCGCCGACGCAGGGATGGCGATGCGCGGCCATGTGCACGCGGATCTGATGCGTGCGTCCGGTCTCGAGATGGATCTCCAGCAACGAGGCGCCGGGGAACGCCTCGATCGTCTCGTAGTGCGTGACCGAGGGCTTGCCGTCCGGGATGACCGCGAACTTCCAGGAATGGTTCGGGTGACGCCCGATCGGGGCGTCGATCGTGCCCGCGAGCGGGTCGGGATGCCCCTGCACGACCGCGTGGTAGACCTTCTCGACCGTCCGCTCCTTGAACGCCCGCTTGAGGGCCGTGTAGGCGGCTTCGCTCTTCGCGACGACCATCAGGCCACTCGTGCCGACGTCGAGGCGGTGCACGACCCCCTGCCGTTCGGGCGCTCCGCTGGTGGCGATCCGGAATCCGGCCGCGGCGAGGGCTCCGACGACGGTCGGCCCCTCCCACCCGAGGGAGGGATGGGCCGCCACCCCCGTGGGCTTGTCGACGACGACGATGTCATCGTCGTCGTGGACGATACCCAGCTCGGGGACGGCGATCGGGACGATGCTCGGCGCCTCCTTCGGCTGCCACTCGACCTCGACCCAGCCCCCGCCGCGCAGGCGGTCGGATTTGTCGAGGGTGACGCCGTCGAGCCGAACGCCGCCTGCTGCGGCGACCTCGGCCGCAAAGGTTCGTGAGAAGCCGAGCATCTTCGCGAGCGCCGCGTCGACCCGGGTCCCGTCGAGGCCGTCGGGGACGGGCAGGGAACGGAACTCCATCTCAGCGCTCGGTGTCGAGAGGAGGCGTCGTCGAGCGGTCGGAGTGCGACGCGACGGACGTCTCCGGGGCATCCGCGGCACGCGATTCCGCCGCGGCACGCGACTCGGCCTCGGCCTCGGTCTCGACGGTCTCGAGATCTCGTTCGCGGGTGCCGTCGAACCGCAGTCCGAAGACGACGAGCAGGGCGACGGAGATCATCCCCGTCACGATGAACATGTCGGCGACGTTGAAGATGGCCGGCATCATCCAGGGCATCGAGATCATGTCGACGACCTCGCCCACCGGGAAACCAGGCGCGCGGAAGAGCCGGTCACCGAGGTTGCCGAGCACGCCGCCCAGCAGGCAGCCGAGGACGACGGCCCACAGGCGCGAGCGCAGTCCCGTGGCCTTCCACACGATCACCGCGGCGACGATGGCCAGCGCGATCGTGAAGATCCACGTCACATCGGAGCCGAGCGAGAAGGCGGCACCGGGATTGCGAACGTAGTACAGCTGCAGGAAATCACCGAGAACCGGCACCGGCTTCTGCTCCGGCAGGTTCTCGACGGTGAGGTACTTCACAAACTGATCGGCGGCCAGCACGATCGCTGCGAGAATCGCAACGATCGCACCGGCCGCCGACCGACGAATCGGGAGACGTCGGTTCAAGACCTCTGACCTACAGTCCGATCGCGGAGACGGGCGTCGAGTCCGTGGAGGCCGACTTCTCGTCGAGGTCACGGAGCTGACCCTCGATGTAGCCGCGCAGCTGCGAGCGGTAGTCGCGCTCGAAGTTGCGGAGCTCGGTGATGCGGGCCTCGAGGGCGTTGCGCTCGCGCTCGAGACGCGTGGTCTCCTCGCGCTGCTTGGCCTCCGCCTCGGTGCGGATGCGGGTGACCTCGGCCTCGGCGTCGGCGATGAGCTGGTCGCGCTTCGCCTCACCCTCGGCGACGTGCTCGTCGTGCAGGCGCTGGGCCAGCTCGATGATGCCTGCGGTGGCGGTGGCGGAGCCGGAAGGCGCCGGCTCGGCAGGCGCTTCGGCGACGGGCGCGGGCGC
>DAMDKH010000003.1:10461-37912 GCA_032099965.1 Microbacterium sp. | reverse complement strand
CCCGGAGGAGATCCCGAGGCGCTGCTGTCGGAGTCGGGAGGCACCGTGCGGGTGCAGGACGAGGGCTCGCAACTCGTAGCGTTGGCGCTCGCATCGGCACTCCCGATCGCTCCCCGGGAACGCTGGCTCGATCTCTGCGCCGGACCGGGCGGCAAGACGGCGCTGCTCGCGGCGATCGCCGCCGAGACCGACGTGACGCTCGAGGCGAACGAGGTCGTCCCCGCGAGGGCGGGCCTGGTGCGTCGGGCGCTGCGTGCCGTGCCGGGCGACGTCGTGGTGCACGAGGAAGACGGGCGTGTGCTCGCGGAGTCCCGGCCCGGCGGGTTCGATCGCATCCTCGTCGATGCGCCGTGCACGGGTCTCGGGGCCCTGCGGCGGCGACCGGAGGCCCGCTGGCGCAAGTCCCCGGCGGATGTCGCTCAGCTGGTGCCGTTGCAGGAGGAGCTCCTCTCAGCCGCGCTCGACGCCCTCGCCCCCGGCGGCGTGGTCGCGTACGTCACGTGCTCGCCGCACCTCGCCGAGACGACGGGCGTGGTGCAGGAGGTGCTGCGCGGTCGCGATGACGTGGTCGAACTCGACGCGCGCGCGGTGGTCGGCCGGGTCAGCGATGCGCCGATCGACCTCGCAGACGGTGGCCGTTCCGACAACGGCTCCGTGCAGCTCTGGCCGCATCGCCACGGCACGGACGCCATGTTCCTCGCGCTGCTCCAGCGCACCCCCACGACGGGAGTCTGACCGATGGATCTGCCTCGCGCTCCGCGCATCAACCCGAGCATCCTCGCCGCCGACTTCGTCAACATGCAGCGGGATCTCGCCCGGATCGCGACGGCGGATTTCGCCCATGTCGACGTGATGGACAACCACTTCGTCCCGAACCTCACCTTCGGCCCGCAGATGGTCGAGCGCATCCAGGCGACGAGTCCGATCCCGCTCGACGTGCACCTGATGATCACCGATCCCGACCGTTGGGCGCCGGGATACGCCGAGCTCGGCGCCGCGAGCGTGACCTTCCACCTGGAGGCCGCCGCCGACCCGGTGGCCCTCGCCCGTCGTCTGCGGGCGATCGGCGCACGCGCCGGGGTGGCCGTCAAGCCCGGTACGGCCGCCGATGCGCTGTACGACGTGATGGACGAGTTCGACCAGATCCTCGTGATGACGGTCGAACCCGGTTTCGGGGGCCAGGGTTTCATGCCCGAGACGATGCCGAAGCTCCGGGCTCTGGCCGACGAGGCCCGCCGCCGCGGATCCGACGTCTGGTTGCAGGTCGACGGCGGCATCTCCGACCGCACGATCGCGATGGCGGCCGAGGCGGGGGCCGACACGTTCGTCGCCGGGTCGGCCGTGTACGGCGCGGATGACGTCGAGGCGGCCGTCGCGCGGCTCAGAGGCCTCGCGGGAGCCGGTAACCTGGACTCGTGAAGACTTTCGACGAACTGTTCGCCGAGCTCAGTGCCAAGGCCGAGACCCGCCCCGAGGGTTCGGGAACCGTCGCGGAGCTCGACGCCGGCGTGCATGCGATCGGCAAGAAGATCGTCGAGGAGGCTGCCGAGGTGTGGATGGCTTCGGAGTACGAGTCCGAGGCCGCGGCCGCCGAGGAGATCTCGCAGCTGCTGTACCACCTGCAGGTGATGATGCTCGCGAAGGGGCTCACCCTGCAGGACGTCTATCGACATCTGTGATGCGCTCCGTCCATCCCGATTCGATCTGAGAGTTCCCCCCATGCTGCGCATCGCCGTCCCCAACAAGGGCTCGTTGTCCGAGACCGCCGCCGACATGCTCGCCGAGGCGGGCTACGCCGGCCGTCGCGACCCCAAGACCCTGCACGTCGTCGACGCCGAGAACGACGTCGAGTTCTTCTTCCTCCGTCCCCGTGACATCGCCACGTACGTCGCCTCGGGCGCCCTCGACGTCGGCATCACCGGGCGCGATCTCCTTCTCGACGTGCAGCAGCCGGCGCGCGAGATCGAGCAGCTCGGGTTCGGCGCGTCGACCTTCCGCTTCGCCGGCCCTCCCGGCCGCTTCTCCTCGATCGACGACCTCGACGGCGTCCGCGTCGCCTCCGCCTATCCCGGACTCGTCGGCGCCTTCCTGCGCCAGCACGGCGTGTCCGCCGAGCTCGTGCAGCTCGACGGGGCGGTGGAGTCCGCGGTCCGCCTGGGTGTGGCGGATGCGGTGGCCGACGTCGTCTCCACGGGTACCACGCTCCGCCAGGCGGGTCTGGAGATCTTCGGTCCCGTCATCCTCGAATCCGAGGCCGTGCTCATCAGCCGACCGGGGGATGCCGAGGGAACCGAGACGCTCCTGCGCCGCCTGCGCGGCGTCATGGTCGCTCGACGGTACGTGCTGCTCGACTACGACCTCCCGGCCGAGCTCGTGGACCGGGCGGTGGCGGTCGCACCCGGACGCGAGTCGCCGACGATCTCCCCGCTGCGCGACCCGGCCTGGGTGGCCGTGCGCGTCATGATCCCGCGCAAGCGCGTGAACCAGATCATGGACGAGCTCTACGCCCTCGGCGCACGGGCGATCCTCGTCACCGCGATCCACGCCGCGAGGCTGTGATGGCCCTCGCACGCCGCGTCATCCCTTGTCTCGACGTGGCCGCGGGGCGCGTGGTGAAGGGCGTCAACTTCGAGAACCTGCGCGACATGGGCGATCCCGTCGAGCTCGCACGGCATTACGCGGCCCAGGGGGCCGATGAGATCACCTTCCTCGACGTGACGGCCACGGTCGACGCGCGGGCCACGACCTACGACGTCGTCCAGCGCACCGCAGAGCAGGTCTTCGTCCCCCTGACCGTCGGCGGGGGAGTGCGGAGCGTCGACGACGTGGCCCGGCTCCTGTCCGTCGGTGCCGACAAGATCGGCGTGAACTCCGCGGCCATCGCGCGCCCGGAGCTGATCGGCGAGATCGCCGACCGCTTCGGCGCACAGGTGCTGGTCCTCTCGCTCGACGTGAAGCGGGCGACCGGCACGCCCTCCGGGTTCGTCGTCACCACGCACGGCGGCCGCACGCAGACGAGCCTCGACGCGCTGGAATGGGCGCGCGAGGCAGCGGAGCGCGGCGCGGGGGAGTTGCTCGTCAACTCCATCGACGCCGACGGCACCCGCGACGGCTTCGACCTGGAGCTGGTCCGCCTGATGCGGGAGGTCGCCACCGTGCCCGTGATCGCCTCCGGGGGAGCAGGGGCGGTCGAGCACTTCGCGCCCGCCATCCACGCCGGAGCGGACGCGGTGCTGGCGGCGAGCGTGTTCCACACGGGCGAGATGACCGTGGGCGATGTGAAGGATGCGCTGCGCGCAGAGGGAGTGCTGGTCCGATGACCGAGTTGGAGGACCGCATCGCCCGGGTGGCGTGGAACGACGACGGGCTCGCCCCCGCGATCGTGCAGCAGTGGGACACGAACGAGGTCCTCATGCTCGCGTGGGTCGATGCCGAGGCGCTGCGGCGCACCCTGACCTCGGGACGGGTGACCTACTGGTCGCGCTCGCGTCAGGAGTACTGGCGCAAGGGCGACACGTCCGGGAACATCCAGGTCGTGAAGGAGGCGCGTCTCGACTGCGATGGCGACGCCATCCTGCTCCGCGTCGACCAGACCGGGCCCGCCTGCCACACCGGCACCCGCACGTGCTTCGACACGACGGACCTCGAGGCGATCGACGGGAGCGCCGCGGAATGAGCCTGGCGCGACGAGGGCGGTCCCTCACCCTGCTGGGCTTCCTGCTGGCGGGCGCCGTGGGCATCGTCTCCTCTACGCAGACCTGGCTGACGGTCGTGCGGTCGGATGCGGGGGCCGACATCCTCGTTCCGGGAGCCTCCGCGTCGGTGCTGCTGGCTCCGCTCAGCCTCGCCGTCCTCGCGCTGGCGGCGGCGATCTCCATCGCCGGCCCGGCGCTGCGCATCCTGTTCGCCCTGCTGGGGGCGGCCGCATCGCTCTTCCTGGGGTGGACGACGCTGCAGCTCCTCGTCGGTGTCCCGCTGGCGGCCGTGGGCCCCACCGTCACCGAGACGACGGGGCTCGGCGGCGACACGGCGGTCGCCGACGTGGTGGCGTCCGTCGTCCCGTCGGCCTGGCCCGTGATCGCACTGGCGGGCTGGGTCGTGCTGCTCGTGGCATCGGTCTTCGCACTGCTCACGTCCCGGCGCTGGAAGGCCGGAGGGCGTCGGTACCGCACCGCCGACGAGACGACGGAGCACGCCGACGGCCCCGTCGACGCGATCGATTCCTGGGACGACCTGTCCCGCGGAACCGATCCCACCCGATGACCCCGATAGACTTGACCCGATCCCGCTGACGTTCCCCGGAGGAGACCATGACCAACCCGATCGCCGACCCCGGACACGGACACTCGCCTGCGGCCTGGACCGCCGTCGTGATCATGCTTCTCGGCTTCGCCGCCGGAACCGTCTTCTTCTGCTTCGAGCAGCCGACGCTCGTCTGGGTCTCCGCGGCCCTGATCCCGATCGGCGCGCTCGTGGGGTGGATCCTCGCGAAGGCCGGATACGGCGTGAAGGGCCCCAAGTACTCGCCGAAGGCGCACTAATGGTCCTCGCCGACCTCACGGCCGGCGCTGTCGCCGACGCAGAACGTCGCGCCCTGTCCCGTCCCCTCGCCGAGGTCGAGCGTGCGGCGATCGAGCGCCCCGCCGCGAGAGACGCTCTCGCGTTCCTCGCGCCGGCGGAGCGGGTGAAGATCATCGCCGAGGTGAAGCGGGCCAGCCCGTCCCGCGGCGCTCTCGCCGACATCCCCGACCCCGCGCACCAAGCGGCTCTCTACGAGCAGGGGGGCGCGTCGGCGATCAGCGTGCTCACCGAGGAGAGGCGCTTCGGAGGCAGTCTCACCGACCTCGAGGCGGTGACCGCTCGCGTGTCGCTCCCGGTGCTCCGCAAGGATTTCATCGCCACCCGGTACCAGGTGCTGGAGGCCCGTGCCGCCGGGGCCGACCTGGTGCTTCTCATCGTGGCGGGCCTCGACGAGGCCGTGCTCCGTGATCTCTACGGATTCGTGCGCGAGTGGGGCATGACGCCGCTCGTCGAGACCCACTCGGCCGCCGAGCTCGACATCGCGATCGACCTCGGAGCTCCGCTGATCGGGGTCAACGCCCGTGACCTGACGACGCTCGAGCTCGACCGCGACCTGTTCGGCCGGCTCGTCGACCGCATCCCCGCCGGCACGGTCCGCATCGCGGAGTCCGCGGTGCTCACGCCCGCCGATGTGACGCACTACCGCGCCGCCGGCGCCGACGTCGTGCTCATCGGCGAGGCCCTCGTCACCGGAGACCCGGTGGCGACTCTGCAGAGCTTCCTGGAGGTGGGCGCATGAGTCTTCGCGACCAGCACGGACCGTACTTCGGCACCTACGGCGGGCGCTACATGCCCGAATCCCTCATCGCCGCGATCGATGAGTTGACGGCCGCCTACGAGTCGGCGATCGCCGACCCGGCGTTCCGCGCCGAACTCGCCTCGCTGCTCAGCTCGTACGCCGGTCGGCCGTCGCCGCTCACCGAGGTGCCCCGCTTCGCCGCGCACGCGGGCGGCGCACGGGTGTTCCTGAAACGCGAAGACCTGAACCACACCGGCTCGCACAAGATCAACAACGTGCTGGGGCAGGCGCTGCTGACGAAGCGCCTCGGCAAGACGCGGGTGATCGCCGAGACGGGCGCTGGCCAGCACGGCGTGGCCACGGCGACCGCCGCCGCCCTGTTCGGTCTCGACTGCACGATCTACATGGGCGAGGTCGACACGGAGCGCCAGGCCCTGAACGTCGCGCGGATGCGCCTGCTCGGCGCCGAGGTGGTCGCGGTGACCTCCGGATCGCGCACCCTGAAGGACGCGATCAACGACGCCTACCGCGACTGGGTCGCGTCGGTCGAGACGACCAACTACCTCTTCGGCACCGCGGCGGGCCCGCACCCGTTCCCGGCGATGGTGCGCGACTTCCAGAAGATCATCGGCGAGGAGGCCAGGGAGCAGCTGCTCGTCGAGGCCGGACGCCTTCCGGACGCCGTCGTGGCGTGCGTCGGCGGAGGCTCGAACGCGATCGGCATGTTCGACGCGTTCCTCGATGACGAGGCCGTGCGCCTGTACGGCGTCGAAGCGGCGGGCGACGGGGTCGACAGCCCCAAGCACGCGGCGTCGATCGAACGCGGTCGCCCCGGCGTGCTGCACGGCTCCCGCACGTACGTGCTCCAGGACGACGACGGTCAGACCGTCGAGTCGCACTCGATCTCCGCCGGTCTGGACTATCCCGGTGTCGGTCCGGAGCACTCGTGGCTCGCCGACATCGGCCGCGCGGAGTACATCCCGGCGACCGACGACGAGGCCATGCAGGCGCTGCGTCTGCTGAGCCGCACCGAGGGCATCATCCCCGCGATCGAGTCGGCGCATGCCCTGGCGGGCGCGCTGCGCCTGGGCCGGGAACTCGGCCCCGACGCCGTGATCGCCATCTGCCTCTCCGGACGCGGCGACAAGGACATGGACACCGCCGCCCGGTACTTCGATCTCTACGACGCCACGACCACCGACGAGGGCGACCGGTGAGCCGCGTCGAGCGCGCGTTCGAGAAGGCCGAATCCGAGGGGCGCAGCGTCTTCGTCGGCTACCTGCCTGTCGGCTACCCCGATCTCGACACGAGCATCCAGGCCGCTCTCACGCTGGCGCGGAACGGCGTCGACATCATCGAGCTCGGCCCGCCCTACAGCGATCCGGTCATGGACGGCGCCGTGATCCAGGAGGCGACGACCGCGGCCCTCGCTGCCGGTTTCCGCATGGCGGACCTGTTCACGGCCGTACGCGCGATCACCGCGGAGACCGATGTGCCCGTGCTCGTCATGACGTACTGGAACCCCGTGGTCCAGTACGGCATCGACCGGTACGCCGACGACCTGCTCGCAGCCGGTGGTGCCGGTCTCATCACGCCCGACATCACCCCGGACGTCGCCGACGAGTGGATCGCGGCGAGCGAGCGCACCGGTCTCGATCGGGTGTTCCTCGCGGCCCCGACGTCGTCGGACGAGCGTCTCGCGCTGGTGACCTCGTCGTCGACCGGCTTCGTGTACACCGTCTCCACCATGGGCATCACGGGCGAGCGCGCCGAACTCGACCGTGCGGCCCGCACCCTGGTCGGCCGGCTCCGGCAGCAGGGCGCGGTGCGCGCCTGCGTGGGCATCGGCATCTCGACCGCCGCGCAGATCGCCGCCGTGTCCGAGTACGCCGACGGCGCGATCGTCGGCACCGCACTCGTCCGCGCCCTCCGCGACGGCGGCCTCGAGGCCCTCGCCGAGGTCACCCGAAACCTGGCCGGCGGCACCTCGTCGTCGCGCCCCGTCCCCGAGAAGTAGGATCGCTCCCATGTCCCTCGCGCTCCACAGCACCATCAACGGCGTGCTCACCAGCATCCCGAGCCCCCCGGAGTCGTACTTCGACCTCTGGCCCGGCGGCGTGCGCATTCACTTCTACGCGCTCTGCATCATCGCCGGCATCATCGTCGCGGTTCTGCTGACCAACCACCGGCTCAGCAAGCGGGGGGCGGAGCCGTGGGTCGTGATCGACATCTCCATCCTCGCGGTGCCGCTCGCCATCATCGGCGCGCGCATCTTCCACGTCGTCACCCACCCGAACGACTACTTCGGGCCCGACAAGAACACGTGGAACCCGTTCATGCCGGGGTCCGTCTGGGCGATCTGGGAGGGGGGCATCGCGATCTTCGGTGCGCTCATCGGCGGCGCGATCGGTGCCTACCTCGGGTGCCGGTGGACCGGCATCCGCTTCTGGACGTTCGCCGACGCCCTGGCCCCCGGGCTGCTGCTCGCCCAGGCCATGGGCCGGTTCGGCAACTGGTTCAACCACGAGCTGTTCGGCCAGCCGACCGACCTCCCCTGGGGCCTCGAGATCGAATCCACCAACAGCGCCTTCCCGCCCGGGCTCCCCGAGGGCATTCTGTTCCACCCGACGTTCCTCTACGAGGTGCTCTGGAACGGCCTCGGCGTGCTCGTGCTCCTGTGGCTGGGCCGCAAGCTGTACTTCCAGTGGGGCCGCCTCTTCGCGATCTACCTCATCTGGTACAGCGCCGGTCGCGTGGTCTGGGAGTCGATCCGCATCGACCCGAGCGAGATCATCCTGGGCCTGCGCAGCAACGTGCTCGCCGCGATCATCGGCATCCTCGTCGGACTCGCGATCCTCGTCGTGCAGACCCGCCGTCACCCGGGGCTCGAGCCCTCGCCGTACGCGCCGGGCCGGTCGCGGAAGGACCTCGACGACGCTGATGTACAATCGCAGGACAATCCCTCTGAATTCGTCGACGTGAGCGAGCCTCCGGCAGACGAGATCACCGCAGGAGCCACCGCCACAAGCGCCGCTCCCACGAGCGAGGACGGCTCTCGATAACGCCGCCACCTCGTGGCGCGAGACCATCTGCACTGAACGAGCGGGCCAACGTCGTCCCCGGTTCCCTTTCGAGACTCTGAGGACGGTTACTGGTGTACTTCCAGCCCCCTTACGGCGCCTCCGGCGCTTACCCCCCGAAGCAGGGCATGTACAACCCGGCGTTCGAGAAGGACGCCTGCGGCCTGGCGATGGTCGCGACGCTGCGCGGCGAGGCGGGGCACGACATCATCGCGCTCGCCCTCGAGGCGCTGCGCAACCTCGAGCATCGCGGGGCCATCGGCTCGGACGCCGGCACCGGTGACGGAGCGGGCATCCTCACCCAGATGCCGGATGCCTTCCTCCGCGCGGTCACCGACTTCGAGCTCCCGCCGATGGGGGAGTACGCCGCCGGTCTGGCGTTCCTGCCGCGTGACTCGAGCCAGCGCCGTCAGCAGAAGGCGGGCATCGAGCGGATCGCCCGCGACGACGGCCTCCGCGTGCTCGGCTGGCGTGACGTGCCCACGGCCAACGAGAACCTCGGCAAGCTCGCCGACGAGGCGCGTCCGGCCTTCGAGCAGCTCTTCGTGAGCGCCGGCGGCACCACGCACGCCGAGGCGCCGCTCACCGGCATCGCCCTGGACCGCGTCGCCTACCGCCTGCGCAAGCGTGCGGGTCATGAGCTGGGCGCCTACTTCGTCACCCTGTCGAGCCGCACTCTGGGCTACAAGGGCATGGTCACGACCCTGCAGCTCGAGCCGTTCTACCCCGACCTGCAGGACGAGCGCTTCGCCTCCGAGCTCGCCGTGGTGCACTCGCGCTACTCGACGAACACGTTCCCGTCCTGGCCGCTCGCGCAGCCGCTGCGCATGCTCGCGCACAACGGCGAGATCAACACCGTCGGCGGCAACCGCAACTGGATGCGCGCCCGCCAGTCGCAGCTCGAGTCCGAGCTGCTCGGCGACATGAAGCCGCTGCTCCCGATCTGCACCGACGGGGCGAGCGACTCCGCGTCGTTCGACGAGGTGCTCGAACTCCTCACCCTCACCGGTCGCAGCCTGCCGCACGCGATCATGATGATGGTGCCGGAGGCGTACGAGAAGCAGACCGACATCTCCCCGGAGCTGCGCGCCTTCTACGAGTACCACTCGAACCAGATGGAGCCGTGGGACGGCCCCGCAGCGCTCATCTTCACCGACGGCACGCTGGTCGGCGCGACGCTCGACCGCAACGGCCTGCGCCCGGGACGTTGGACCGAGACCACCGACGGCCTCATCGTCATCGGTTCGGAGACCGGTGTGCTGACGTTCGAGCCCGAGCGCATCAAGCGCCGCGGTCGTCTGCGCCCGGGGAAGATGTTCCTCGTCGACACGGCGCAGGGCCGCATCGTCGAGGACGACGAGATCAAGCGCGACCTCGCCACTCTCGAGCCGTGGCAGGAGTGGCTCGACGCCGGCAACGTGCGCCTCGCCGAACTCCCCGAGCGCGAGCACATCGTGCACCCGCCCGCATCGATCACCCGCCGTCAGCGCACCTTCGGCTACACGGAGGAGGAGGTGCGCATCCTCCTCACCCCGATGGGGCAGAACGGGGCCGAGCCGCTCGGCGCCATGGGATCCGACACGCCGATCGCGGTGCTGAGCAAGCGCCCGCGCCTGCTCTTCGACTACTTCACGCAGCAGTTCGCGCAGGTGACCAACCCGCCGCTGGACTCCATCCGCGAAGAGGTCGTCACGAGCCTCAAGCTCGGACTCGGGCCGGAGAGCAACCTCCTCACCTGGGGGCCCGAGCACACCCGCACGGTCTCGTTGGACTTCCCGGTCATCGACAACGACGAGCTGGCGAAGATCCGTCACATCGACAAAGCTCTGCCCGACCGCTCCAGCGTGACGATCCGCGGGCTGTACCACTTCGACGCCGGTCCCCACAGCCTCGCCGAGCGTCTCGACGAGATGTGCGCCGAGGTCGACGCGGCGATCGCGGAGGGTGCCGAGTTCATCATCCTGTCGGATCGCGACTCCAACAAGGACCTCGTCCCGATCCCCTCGCTGCTGATGGTCGCCGCCGTGCACCACCACCTCATCCGCCGCGAGAACCGCATGAAGGTCGGTCTGATCGTGGAGGCGGGCGACGTCCGCGAAGTGCACCATGTCGCGACCCTCATCGGTTATGGCGCGTCGGCGATCAACCCCTATCTCGCCATGGAGACGGTCGAGCACCTCGCCCGCACCGGCTACATCACGGGCATCACCCCCGAGAAGGCCGTGCGCAACCTCATCTACGCCCTCGGCAAGGGTGTGCTCAAGATCATGTCGAAGATGGGCATCTCCACCGTGTCGTCCTACGCGGGCGCTCAGGTGTTCGAGGCCGTCGGCCTCAGCCAGGAGTTCATCGACGCCTACTTCACCCGCACCGAGTCAAAGCTCGGCGGGATCGGGATCGCCGAGGTGTACGCCGAGAACCAGGCCCGCCACGATTACGCGTACCCGGAAGACGCCGCGGCCCGCGCACACGAGCGGCTCTGGACGGGCGGCGAGTACCAGTGGCGTCGTGACGGCTCTCCCCACCTGTTCAGTCCGGAGACCGTCTTCAAGCTGCAGCACGCCACGCGCACGCGGCGGTACGACATCTTCCGCGAGTACACCCGTCTCGTCGACGACCAGGCGGCGGAGCTGAAGACGCTCCGCGGACTGTTCGCGCTCCGTACCGGCACGCGCAAGCCCGTTCCGATCGACGAGGTCGAGCCGGTGTCGGCCATCGTGAAGCGCTTCTCGACCGGGGCCATGAGCTACGGCTCGATCTCCCAGGAGGCGCACGAGACGCTCGCCATCGCCATGAACCGGATCGGCGGCAAGTCGAACACCGGCGAGGGCGGCGAAGACGCCGAGCGGCTGATGGACCCCGAGCGGCGCAGCGCCATCAAGCAGGTGGCATCGGGTCGGTTCGGCGTGACCAGCCAGTACCTGACGGAAGCGGACGACATCCAGATCAAGCTCGCCCAGGGCGCCAAGCCCGGCGAGGGCGGTCAGCTGCCTCCGCAGAAGGTGTACCCGTGGGTCGCTCGTACCCGCGGCGGCACGCCCGGCGTCGGGCTGATCTCGCCGCCTCCGCACCACGACATCTACTCCATCGAGGATCTCAAGCAGCTGATCTTCGACCTCAAGCGGGCGAACCCCGAGGCGCGCATCCACACCAAGCTGGTCAGCCAGTCCGGGATCGGGGCCGTCTCGGCCGGGGTCGCGAAGGCGCTCAGCGACGTGATCCTCGTCTCCGGGCACGACGGCGGAACCGGCGCGAGCCCGCTCAACTCGCTCAAGCACGCGGGTACGCCGTGGGAGCTCGGCCTCGCCGAGACCCAGCAGACGCTCATGCTCAACGGCATGCGCGACCGGGTCGTGGTGCAGGTCGACGGGCAGCTCAAGACGGGCCGCGACGTCGTCATCGGCGCGCTGCTCGGCGCCGAGGAGTTCGGCTTCGCCACCGCCCCGCTCGTGGTGAGCGGTTGCATCATGATGCGCGTGTGCCACCTCGACACGTGCCCCGTGGGCGTCGCCACCCAGAACCCCGCGCTGCGCGAGCGGTTCACCGGCAAGCCCGAGTTCGTCGTGAACTTCATGGAGTTCATCGCGGAAGAGGTGCGGGAACTCCTCGCCGAGCTCGGTTATCGTTCGCTCGACGAGATCGTCGGTCGCACGGATCTCCTCGAGACCAATGCGGCCATCGAGCACTGGAAGGCCGACGGTCTCGACCTCAGCCCCGTCCTCGACGGTCCCGCCTTCCCGGCGGGCGAGGCACGGCGCAGCCGTCGGGAACAGGACCACGAGCTCGAGAAGCACTTCGACGTGGCGCTCATCGACATCGCGAAGGGGGCCCTCCTCAACGGGGATCCCGTCGTCGTCGAGCTGCCGATCGCGAACACGGAGCGGGCTGTGGGCACGATGCTCGGCCATCAGGTGACCGCCCGCCACGGCGCATCCGGTCTGCCGCGGGGCACCATCGACGTCACCCTGCACGGCACGGCGGGGCAGTCGCTCGGCGCCTTCCTTCCGCAGGGCATCGTGCTCCGTCTCGAGGGCGACGCCAACGACTACGTCGGCAAGGGGCTCTCCGGTGGCGACATCGCCATCCGCCCGCCGCGCGGGTCGAAGATCGCGCCACACGAGAACGTCATCGCCGGCAACGTGATCGGCTACGGCGCGACCGCCGGCACGATGTTCATCTCCGGGGTCGTGGGCGAGCGATTCCTCGTGCGCAACTCCGGCGCCACCGCCGTCGTGGAGGGCGTGGGCGACCACGCGCTCGAATACATGACAGGCGGGGTCGCGGTGATCCTCGGACCGACGGGCCGCAACCTCGGTGCCGGCATGTCCGGGGGAGTGGCGTACATCCACGCCCTCGAGACCGCCAAGATCAACGCCCAGTCGCTCGGCAGCGGCGAGCTCCGGCTCGAACCGCTCGATCGTGCCGACCTGGAGGTGCTGCGCGGCCTGCTCGTGGAGCACATCGAACGCACGGCGTCGCCTCTCGCGAGCGGCATGCTCGAGCGGTTCGACGAGGTCGCGACCGAGTTCGTCAAGGTCCTCCCGCGGGACTTCGCCGCCGTGCGCACGATGCGCGAGGAGGCACTGGCCGAGGGGATCGACCCCGACGGCGACATCGTCTGGAACCGCATCCTGGAGGTGACCGGTGGCTGATCCCAAAGGTTTTCTGAAGGTCACGGAGCGCGAGCTCCCGCCGCGCCGCCCCGTCGCGGTGCGCATCATGGACTGGAAAGAGGTGTACGAGCGCGGAGACAGCGCCGTGCTCAAGCGCCAGGCCGGACGCTGCATGGACTGCGGCGTGCCGTTCTGCCACTCCGGCTGCCCGCTCGGCAACCTGATCCCCGAGTGGAACGACCTCACGTGGCGCGGCGAAGGCCGCGCGGCGATCGAGCGGCTGCACGCGACGAACAACTTCCCCGAGTTCACCGGTCGACTGTGCCCCGCTCCCTGCGAGAGCTCCTGCGTGCTGGGCATCAACCAGCCCGCGGTGACCATCAAGCAGATCGAGGTCTCGATCATCGACGAGGCCTTCGCCAAGGGCTGGGTCGAGCCCGAGCCGCCGGAGCGCCTCACCGGCAAGACGGTGGCCGTCGTCGGATCCGGCCCCGCAGGTCTCGCGGCCGCACAGCAGCTCACGCGCGCCGGGCACACCGTCGCGGTGTTCGAGCGCGACGACCGCATCGGCGGGCTGCTGCGCTACGGCATCCCCGACTTCAAGATGGAGAAGGGGCAGCTGGAGTCGCGCCTGCGGCAGATGCAGGAGGAGGGCACGCGCTTCCGCGCGGGGGTCGAGATCGGACGGGACATCTCGTGGTCGGATCTCCGCGCCCGATACGACGCCGTCGTCATCGCCACCGGCTCCACGGTCCCGCGCGACCTCGCGATCCCTGGTCGTGACCTCCACGGCGTCCACTTCGCGATGGAGTACCTCGTCGAGTCGAACCACGCCGTCGCCGGCGACGTGGTCCCCGACCAGATCACCGCGGAGGGCAAGCACGTCGTCGTCATCGGCGGCGGTGACACCGGGGCCGACTGCATCGGCACCGCGCACCGCCAGGGTGCCCTGAGCGTGACCAACCTCGCGATCGGGAAGCAGCCGGGCGAGTCGCGCCCAGAGCACCAGCCCTGGCCGATGATGCCGACCGTCTTCGAGGTGCAGAGCGCCCACGAGGAAGGCGGCGAGCGGGTCTTCCTCGCGTCGACCGTCGAGTTCCTGTCGAACGACGTCGGGGAGGTGCGCGCGCTGCGGGTCGCCGAGACCGAATTCATCGACGGACGCCGCGTGCCCAAGAGCGGGACCGAGCGGGAGATCCCCGCCGACCTCGTGCTCATCGCGATGGGCTTCACGGGACCGGAGGTCGACCGCTTCACCGACGACGTCCGCCCGCAGACGACCGATCGCGGCGCCTTCCAGCGCGACGAGTCCTACGCATCGACGGTCCCCGGCGTGTTCGTGGCCGGTGACGCCGGACGCGGGCAGTCGCTGATCGTGTGGGCGATCGCCGAGGGACGAGCCGCCGCCGCGAGCGTCGACGCCTACCTCATGGGCGAGACCGTGCTCCCGTCGCCGGTGCGCCCGCACGATGTCGCGATCGGTCTTCAGCCCGCGTAGGCTGAGGCCGGCACTGTCGCCTGATTTACATCCCCCTCACATCCTGGAGAATCCGTTGAGACGCGCGAAAATCGTCGCCACCCTGGGCCCTGCCACTTCCACCTACGAGACCGTGCGTGCACTGATCGACGCCGGCGTGGACGTGGCCCGCCTGAATCTCAGCCACGGCGACTACTCCGTGCACGAGAACAACTACGCGAACGTCCGTCGCGCCGCAGAGGACTCCGGTCGCGCCGTGGCCATCCTCGTCGACCTCCAGGGACCGAAGATCCGTCTCGGTCGCTTCGAGAACGGCCCCTACGAGCTGGCCAAGGGCGACATCTTCAAGATCACCACCGAGGACATCCTGGGCAACAAGGAGATCTGCGGCACGACGTTCAAGGGGCTCCCCAACGACGTCAAGGCCGGCGACTTCCTCCTCATCGACGACGGCAAGGTGCGCGTCGAGGTCGTCGAGACCGACGGCGTGACCGTGACCACCAGGGTCGTCGTCGCCGGAGCGGTCTCGAACAACAAGGGCATCAACCTTCCCGGCGTGGCCGTGAACGTGCCGGCTCTGAGCGAGAAGGACGAAGACGACCTGCGGTGGGGCCTGCGCACCGGCGCCGACCTCATCGCCCTGTCGTTCGTCCGCAACGCGGCCGACGTCACCCGCGTGCACGAGATCATGGCGGAGGAGGGCGTGCGCGTCCCCGTGATCGCCAAGGTCGAGAAGCCGCAGGCCGTCGACGCGCTCGAGGAGATCGTCGACGCCTTCGACGGGATCATGGTCGCCCGTGGCGACCTGGGCGTCGAGCTGCCGCTCGAGGCGGTACCGATCGTGCAGAAGCGTGCCGTCGAGCTCGCTCGCCGCAACGCGAAGCCCGTGATCGTCGCGACGCAGATGCTCGAGTCGATGATCAACAGCCCGGTGCCGACCCGCGCCGAGACGTCGGACGTCGCCAACGCCGTCCTCGACGGTGCGGATGCGGTCATGCTCTCGGGCGAGACCAGCGTCGGCGATTACCCCGTCGTCGTCGTCGAGACGATGGCACGCATCATCGAGTCGACCGAGGAGCACGGCCTCGAGCGCATCGCCCCTCTCACCACCAAGCCGCGCACCCAGGGCGGGGCGATCACGCTCGCCGCGCTCGAGGTGGCGGAGTTCGTCGAGGCGAAGTTCCTCTGCGTCTTCACGCAGTCGGGTGACAGCGCGCGGCGTCTTTCGCGCCTGCGGTCCCGCATCCCCATGCTGGCGTTCACCCCGGAGCCGGGCATCCGCCGCCGCATGGCGCTCACCTGGGGCATCCGCTCGACGCTGGTCGAGATGGTGCAGCACACCGACCTCATGTACCTCCAGGTCGACGACTACCTTCTCTCGAACGGCCTGGCCGCCGAGGGCGACAAGGTCGTCGTCATCTCCGGATCCCCTCCCGGGATCGTCGGCTCGACCAACGACATCCGCGTCCACAAGGTCGGGGATGCCGTGGGCGGCGCCGCTCCCATCTACAAGGAGAACGCCTGACCCGAGGGTCACGGAGGGGACGGAGCTGCGGCTCCGTCCCCTCCGTCGTTCACGCTGCATTCGCAGATCGCCCGTCCGCCGTCAAGGCGGTCCCGCAGGCGGGGGCCGCTCGGTAGCGTGCGAGCATGCCCGATCTGCGTCGCCTCGTCTCCGTCGATGGATGCGTCGTGCGCATCACGAGCCGCGTGCATGCCGACCCGGATGCGCCCGTGTTCGTCCTGGTCCACGGGATCGGCATGTCGCATCGCTACCTGTCGCGCCTGCACCGGGAGCTGTCGGCCCGGGGCACGGTGGCCTCCCTCGACCTCCCGGGCTTCGGTGGGTTGCCCAAGCCCGGGACCGACCTCGGGGTCGCCCGCATGGCGGACGTGATCGCCGGAGTGCTTCCGGCGATCACCGAGCGTCCCGTCGTGCTCGTGGGCCATTCCATGGGTGCGCAGTGGGTCGTCGAGGCCGCCGTACGCCACCCCGCGCGTGTCGACGGCGTGGCCGTCATCGGCCCTGTCGCCGACGACGCCCATCGTTCCCTGCCGGCACAGGCGCGCGCTCTCGCCCTCGATTCGCTGGGAGAGTCCCCGCCGATCAACGCGATCGTGTTCACCGACTACGTGCGCTGCGGCATCCGCTGGTATCTGACGCAGGCGCGCCACATGCTCGCCTATCCGCTCGAGGAGCGGGCGCGCGAGCTGACGGTTCCGCTCCTCGTCATCCGCGGCGCGAACGATCCCATCGCGGGACGCGCGTGGTGCCGTCGGGTGCGCGACGCGGCGCCCCTGGCACGACTGGTCGAGATCCCCGGCGGTCATCACGTGGCTCAGCAGTCGTCGCCCGGAGCGGTCGCCTCGGCCGTCGTTGCTCATCTCACCGGCGTCTGGCCGGTTGACCCCGCGCAGAGCGCCGTCCCTGCGCAAGACGGACGGGCATGATCACGGTGCTCCGCCGCGCGGCGTGGTGGGCGGCGGACTACCTCTACGCCGGATACTGGCAAGTGCGGGCCTTCACCAGCCGCACACGTCCCGAGGCGTTCAGAGACGGCACCCGCGCCCCCATCGTGGTGCTGCCGGGTGTCTACGAGCCGTGGCGGTTCCTGCAGCTGCTCATCGTGCATCTGCACGAGCGCGGCCACCCGATCCACGTGCTCGACGCGCTGGAGCGCAATCAGCGTCCGGTGGTCGAGGTGGCGGCCATCGTCGAGCATCATCTGCGGGAGCACGACCTCCACGGCGCGGTGCTGGTCGCCCATAGCAAGGGCGGGTTGGCCGGCAAGCTGGTCATGGTGGGTCCGGAAGGGTCGCGGGTGCGCGGGATGTTGGCGGTCGCCACGCCGTTTGGCGGATCCCGCTACGCCCGCCACCTGCCGTCGCGCACCCTCCGCGCCTTCTCGCCCGACGACCCTGGGATCGTCTCCCTGGCCCGCCACCAGGAGGTCAATGCCCGGATCGTGTCGGTCTACGGCGAATTCGACCCGCACATCCCGGAGGGGAGCGAGCTCCCGGGGGCGAAGAACGTGCGCCTCGAGACGGGCGGCCATTTCCGTGTGCTGGCCGATCCGCGCGTCATCGCCGAGGTGGCGGTGCTCGCGGGCGACTGACGCCGCTCTCCGCCGGGCGACGAGGGGCGATGGCGCGATCACCCCAGGTCGAGAGCCTGTCGGAGGCCTGCGACGTACTCGTCCGGGCGCTCCCACGCCGCGAAGTGACCGCCTCGAGGATGCTCCACCCAGCCCTCGACCCGGAAGAACCGCTCGGCGAACTCCCGAGGTGCGTTCACGAGGTCCTTCGCGAAGATCGTGAACACGGTGGGGGACTGCACTCGCGGCCAGGGCTTGGCACCCGTCTCGGCATACGGGGTGAACGACGTCCCGATGCAGTGATCGAACCAGTAGGCGGAGATCCAGGTGAGGATCTCGTCGCAGGTGAAGATCTCGTCGTGCGCTCCGCCGTCGGTCCAGCCGTCGAGCTTCTCCAGAATCCACGCGGCCAGCCCGGCAGGGGAGTCGTCGAGTGCGGCCGCGAGAGTGTGCGGCTTGGTCGACTGCTCATGCATGTAGCCGCCCTCCGCCGCCTGCCACGCGTGACCGGATTGCAGGTACGCCTCCTCGGCGGGGCTGAGGTCCGCCGGCGGGTCGACGAGGAAGTGGTACTGCGAGACGTCGGTCAGGTGGAGCGACGCGACCCGCTCGGGAGCCGTGCCGGCGATCGCCTCGGCGACGTCGCATCCGACGTCGCCGGCCGAGATCGTGAACCGAGGGTAGCCGAGCTCGACCATCGCGGCACAGACGACCTCGGCCATCCGCCTCGACGACAGGCCCGCCTCCGCGATCGGTGCCGCGAAGGGGAAGCCCGGAAGAGCGGGAATCACGACGTTGACGTCGCGAAGCCGGGGGAGCAGCCGTTCGAAACGGAGCACGGAGTCCGGCCAGCCGTGCAGCAGCAGGACCGTCGGGGCAGAAGGGGTCTCGGCCCGCTGGTGGATGACGCGCAGTGGGCGGTCGCCGTCGACGAGCTCCCAGGGAAGCGCGCGGATCCGATCCTCCTGGAGCGTCCAGTCGAAGTGGTCTGCCCAGTACGCGATGAGGGCGGAGAGGCGGTCGAGGTCGATCCCGCGGGTGCGATCGTCATCAGCCGCGACGAGGGGCCGGCGGAACCGACGGAGACGCTCCTTCAGATCGACGATCTCCTCCGGCGAGACCGCGTGCGGGACTCTCGACATTGACATCCTCGTCCCGTCCCCTCATCGGTTCGGAATCCTCCTCCGCCGGGTCGAACCCGTCCCGGGCTGCCCCGTGGTGGAGAAGGACGCTGCGATCGTGCCGGCGGTGGGACTCGAACCCACACGCCCGTGAGGACAAAGCATTTTGAGTGCTCCGCGTCTGCCATTCCGCCACGCCGGCTCGTGTGTCGCGTCTACGACTGTAGCGCAGGGGAGGGTGGGTCCTTCGTCTGCGCACGCGGATGCCGACGCCGCCAGGGGCGACTCCGGTAGCATGGTCGTGTGACCGAGCAAGAACTGGCCGAGCAGCCCACGTCCTCCGCACCCCGACGCGTCGTCGTCGCCGAAGACGAATCGCTGATCCGTCTCGACATCGTCGAGATCCTCCGCGACAACGGCTTCGACGTGGTGGGCGAGGCCGGTGACGGCGAGACGGCCGTCGCTCTTGCGACCGAACTGCGACCCGACCTGGTCATCATGGACGTCAAGATGCCGCAGCTCGACGGCATCAGTGCGGCCGAGAAGCTGCACAAGGGAAACATCGCGCCCGTCGTGCTGCTGACCGCGTTCAGCCAGAAGGAGCTCGTGGAGCGCGCGAGCGAAGCGGGCGCACTGGCCTACGTCGTGAAGCCCTTCACGCCGAACGACCTGCTCCCCGCGATCGAGATCGCGCTGGCCCGCCACGAGCAGATCATCACGCTCGAGGCCGAGGTCGCCGACATGGTCGAGCGGTTCGAGACGCGCAAGCTCGTCGACCGCGCCAAGGGCCTGCTGAACGAGAAGATGGGGCTGAGCGAGCCCGAGGCGTTCCGCTGGATCCAGAAGGCCTCGATGGACCGCCGCCTCACCATGCAGGACGTCGCCAAGGCGATCATCGAGCAGTTGGCTCCCAAGAAGTAGTGTTCCCGCTCGACTCCGAGCACACCCTCCGTCTCCTCCACCCGGATGACGGTCCCGCCCTGGCGCGCGCGTACGCGGAGAACCGCCAGCATCTCGCTCCGTGGGAGCCACGGCGACCGCCGACCTTCTTCAGCGCCGCCACCCAGGAGGCGGACGTCCGTCGTTCGATGGATGAAACGGCGGCGGGGCGGGCCGCGCGATTCGTCGTCGAGGATCGTTCAGGGGCGATCGTCGGTCGCTTCAACCTCAACGGGATCGTGCGGGGTGCGTTCCTGAACGCCGACCTCGGCTACTGGGTGGCCGCCCGCCTGCAGGGACGAGGACTCGCCACACGCGCGGTCGCGCACGTGCTCCGCCATGCCAGGGAAGAACTCGGGCTGCACCGGGTGCAGGCCGGCACGCTTCCGCACAACCGCGCGTCCCAGCGGGTGCTCGGCGCCAACGGGTTCACGCGGATCGGTGTCGCACCGCGGTACCTGGAGATCGCGGGGGAGTGGCAGGACCACGTGCTGTTCCAGCGGCTGTTGGAACAGCCGATCAGCGTGCCGCCGGCGCATCCTTGATCATGTTGGTGATGCGGATCGTCGAGCAGCGGCGCCCCTGATCGTCGCTGACGACGATCTCGTGCACCGTCATGCTGCGTCCGAGGTGGATCGGGGTGCAGACACCGGTCACGAAGCCGGAGGTCGCCGAGCGCGTGTGGGTCGCGTTGATGTCGACGCCCACGGCGAGTCGACCTGGACCGGCGTGCAGGTTGGCCGCCATCGATCCGAGCGATTCGCCCAGCACCACGTACGCGCCGCCGTGCAGGAGGCCGACGGGCTGGGTGTTGCCCTCGACGGGCATCGTCGCCACCGAGCGCTCGATCGTGAACTCGGTGAACTCCATCCCCATCTTCTCGGCGAGGGCTCCCATGCCACGGGCCGTCGCCCACTCGAGTCCTTCGGTGCTCGCGACCTCGCTCATGCATCCTCCTCCGCGCGTGTCCGTGGTCCTCGTTAGGCTTACAGGGTGACGGACTCCGCAAAGCCTACCCTCATGGTCGTCGACGGCCATTCGCTCGCCTACCGCGCGTTCTTCGCGCTCCCGGTCGAGAATTTCACGACCAAGGACAACCAGCACACGAACGCCATCTACGGCTTCCTCTCCATGCTGGTGAACCTCATCAAGGCCGAGCAGCCGACGCACATGGCGATCGCGTTCGACACGTCCCGGCACTCGTTCCGCACGGACGAGTACCCCGAGTACAAGGCGACCCGCTCCGAGTCGCCGCAGGAGTTCCGCGGCCAGATCCCGCTCCTCCAGGAGTGCCTCGCGGCGATGTCGATCCCCGTGCTCACCAAAGAGGGCTTCGAAGCCGACGACATCCTCGCCACCCTCTCGACCCAGGGCGCCGCCGAGGGGTTCGACGTGCTCGTCGTCTCCGGCGATCGCGACACCATCCAGCTCGTGACCGACGACGTCACGCTGCTGTATCCGTCGGTGCAGGGTGTCTCGCAGCTCAAGCGGTACGACCCGACGACCGTGCAGGAGCGCTACGGCGTTCGTCCCGAGCAGTATCCCGACATCGCCGCGCTGGTGGGGGAGACGAGCGACAACCTCCCCGGAGTGCCGAAGGTGGGCGAGAAGACGGCCGTGAAGTGGCTGACGCAGTTCGGCTCGCTCGACGAGCTCCTCGACCGGGCGGGCGAGATCAAGGGCGTCGTCGGGGGCAACCTCCGCGACCACGTCGAAGACGTCCGCCGCAATCGTCGACTCAACCGACTGCTGCGCGACGTCGAGCTCCCGGTGACGCCCGGCGACCTGGCCGTGGCGCCGATCGATGCTCAGGCGGTGCGAGACGTGTTCGCACGACTCGAGTTCCGCACCCTTCTCCCTCGGGTGTTCGAAGCCGTGGGCGCGGGCGAGGTCGCCGACGACCCCGCTGCCGTGGTCGAGCTCCCCACGCCCGAGCAGGTCTCCGCCGCCGACTTCGCGCTCTGGGCCTCCGCGGTCGAGGGCGAGGTCGCCGTGCGCGTGGTCATCCAGGGCGGACTGCCGACGCGCGTGGGCGCCGCGGCGCAGGACGAGCTGCGCGAGGTGGACTGGTCGGACGAGGCGGCCGATGCGCTGCGTGAGTGGTTCGGATCGGACCGACCCAAGGTGCTGCACGATGCGAAGACGCAGATCAAGGCGCTGCGCCGCGCGGGGGTGCGCCTCGGCGGACTCGCCTACGACACGAGCCTGGCCGGGTGGCTGCTGCGCCCGAGTTTCCCCGACAAGACGCTCGGCGACCTGGTGGAGCGTTACCTCGGCGAGAAGCTGCCAGAGGCCGACCCGTCGCAGCTCGTGCCCGAGACCGAGGGCGCGACGCCGTCGCAGGAGGCATGGTTCGCGCTCCGCGTCGCCGCGGCCCTGCGCGAAGACATCCCCGCGTCCGTCGCGGCGGTACTCGACGACATCGAGTTGCCCACGCTCCTCACCCTCGCCGACATGGAGCTCGCCGGCGTCGCGGTGTCGCACGAGGTGCTCTCGACGTTCTCGGGCGAACTCGCCTCACGGTCCGACGTGCTCGCGCAGGAGGCCTTCGGCATCGTCGGACGGGAGTTCAACCTCGGATCTCCGAAGCAGCTCCAGGAGGTGCTGTTCGAAGACCTGCAGCTCCCGAAGACTCGGAAGACGAAGACGGGCTACTCCACCGATGCCGCGGTGCTCGCCGACCTCCAGGAATCGCACCCGCACCCCTTCCTGAACCTCCTCCTGCAGCACCGCGAGGCGACCAAGCTCCGGCAGATCATCGAGTCGCTCGACACGGCGATCGGGGCCGACGGCCGCATCCACACGACCTACGTCCAGACGGGCAGTCAGACCGGTCGCCTGTCCAGCACAGACCCGAACCTGCAGAACATCCCCGTGCGCACCGAGGAGTCCCGCCGGATCCGCAGCGCCTTCCAGGTGGGCGAGGGATACGAGGCGCTCCTCACGGCCGACTACTCGCAGATCGAGATGCGGATCATGGCCCACCTCTCGGGCGACGAGGGGCTCATCGAGGCGTTCAACAGCGGCGAGGACCTGCACCGGTTCGTCGGCGCCCGGGTGTTCGGGGTCGACCCGGCCGACGTCACCAACGCCATGCGCACCAAGGTGAAGGCGATGTCGTACGGACTCGTCTACGGCCTCTCGGCCTTCGGTCTCTCGAAGCAGCTGCGCATCGAGCAGTCCGAGGCCAAGCAGCTCATGGTCGAGTACTTCGCACGCTTCGGTGCCGTGCGCGACTATCTCCGCGCCTCGGTCCTGGCAGCGAAGGAGGTCGGGTACACCGAGACCATCTTCGGTCGCCGCCGGCCTTTCCCCGACCTCTCCAGCCCCAACCGCGTGCTGCGGGAGAACGCCGAACGCGCCGCGCTCAACGCTCCGATCCAGGGGAGCGCCGCCGACATCATGAAGATCGCCCTGTTCCACATCCATGACGACATCCGACGAGAGGGTCTCGCTTCCCGCGTGCTGCTGCAGATCCACGACGAACTCGTGGTCGAAGTCGCCCCGGGGGAGTGGGACGCGGCGGAACGCATCGTCCGGACGCGGATGGGCGACGCGGCAGACCTCCGCGTGCCGCTCGACGTGCAGGTCGGGCGCGGCAACGACTGGAACGAGGCGGCCCACTGAGCGCACCCGTGGCGCCTGACGCGTCGCCAGTAGGCTGGGTCGCATGACTTCCACCCCTCGCACTCCCACCGCCATCGACCGGGTCGCGGAGCAATGGGTCGACACACTCGTCGACCTGTCGCCGACACTGGGGACCTACATCGGGCGCGACGAGGTCAACGACCGCTTCGGCGACCTCAGCCCCAGCGGCCACGAGGAGATGGCCAGGGCCACCCGCCGCACCCTCGACGAGCTGTCCGCTCTGGAGCCCGTCGACGCCGTCGACGAGGTGACCAAGACCGACCTCGGCGCCGAGCTGCGGCTCGACCTCGAACTCCACGAGGCCAAGTGGCACCTGCGCGATCTGAACGTCATCGCGTCGGCGGCACAGGATGTCCGTTCCGCGTTCGACCTGATGCCCACGGCGACCGCCGACGACTGGTCGGTGATCGCGTCGCGGCTGGCGGCCGTCCCCGACGCGCTGCGCGGCTACGCCGCCACGCTCCGCGAGGGCATGGCACAGGGCGTGACGCCCGCCCGACGACAGGTGGCCGAGGTCGCGACGCAGATCGGCCGCTACACCGCCGATGACGGATTCTTCGCGTCCTTCGTGGCCCACGCGGCACCGGCCGAAGGCCAGCTACCGGCATCGCTCGCGCGCACCCTCGCCGACAACTCCGCCGCTGCCCGGGTCGCCTATGACGAGCTGCGCCGGTTCCTGGCCGAGGAGCTCGTACCGGCCGCCTCCGACACCGATGCCGTCGGACGTGAGCTGTACGCGTTGAACTCCCGCCGCTTCCTCGGCGCGACCGTCGACCTCGATGAGACCTATGAGTGGGGTCGCGAGGAGCTCGCCCGCATGGTGGCCGAGCAGACCGCGATCGCGAACGAGATCCTTCCCGGCGCCTCCGTCGAGGAAGCCGTGGCGCATCTCGAGGCCGACCCCGCTCGCAAGCTCGTCGGCACCGAGGCGCTGCAGCGGTGGATGCAGGAGACCAGCGACCGCGCCGTGGCCGAGCTCGCCGCGTCGCACTTCGACATCCCCGAGGCGATCCGCACGATCGAGTGCATGATCGCGCCCACGCAGGAAGGTGGCATCTACTACACCGGTCCGACCGACGACTTCTCCCGGCCGGGGCGCATGTGGTGGTCGGTGCCCGAGGGCGTGACCGAGTTCGACACCTGGCGCGAGCTCACGACGGTCTACCACGAGGGAGTGCCCGGGCATCACCTGCAGATCGCGCAAGCCGTGTACAACCGCGGCGAACTGAACTCCTGGCGTCGCCTGCTCGCGGGGACCTCCGGCCACGCCGAGGGCTGGGCGTTGTACGCCGAACGCCTCATGGAGCAGCTCGGCTACCTCGACGACCCCGCCGACCGGCTCGGGATGCTCGACGGGCAGCGCATGCGTGCGGCGCGCGTGGTGCTCGACATCGGGGTGCATCTGGGCAAACCGCGCCTCGACGGCGAAGGCGTCTGGGACGCCGCGTACGCTCTCGACTTCATGCGCGGCAACGTCAACATGTCGGACCAGTTCGTCCAGTTCGAGGTCAACCGGTACCTCGGCTGGCCCGGACAGGCTCCGTCGTACAAGGTCGGCCAGCGCATCTGGGAGCAGGTGCGTGACGCCGCGCAGCAGCAGCAGGGAGCGGACTTCTCCTTCAAGGACTTCCACAAGCGTGCCCTCGACATCGGCGGCGTGGGTCTCGACACCCTGCGTTCGGTGCTCTCGCCGCGCTAGCGGGAATGCGCCGCCGGTGGGCGATGTTCATTCAGTTGAATAGGAAAGGCTGACTCATGGACATCGAATTCGGGCTCGACACGTTCGGCGACATCACGCGGGACTCCCAGGGGGAGCTGCTCTCCGGTGCGCAGACGATCCGCAACGTCGTGGCGCAGGCGGAGTTGGCGGACAGCGTCGGCGTCGACTTCTTCGGCGTGGGGGAGCACCACCGTCGGGAGTTCGCCGTCTCGGCGCCCGAGATGGTGCTGTCGGCCATTGCGGCGCGCACCGAGCGGATCCGCCTCGGGACGGCCGTCACGGTGCTCTCGTCCGACGACCCGGTGCGCGTCTACGAGCGATTCGCCACTCTGGATGCCGTCTCCAACGGGCGCGCCGAGGTCGTGCTCGGACGCGGCTCGTTCATCGAGTCGTTCCCGCTCTTCGGATACGATCTGCGCGACTACGAGGCGCTCTTCGAGGAGAAGCTCGAGCTCTTCACCCAGCTCGTCACGGAGCAGCCGATCACGTGGTCGGGCACGATGCGTTCGTCCCTCGACAACGCCGACGTGTTCCCGAAGACGGAGAACGGGCTGCGCACCTGGGTCGGCGTCGGCGGCAGCCCGGAGTCGGTGGTGCGCGTCGCCCGCCACGGTCTCGGCCTCATGCTCGCCATCATCGGCGGTCCGGCGGCCCGCTTCCGTCCCTTCGTCGATCTGTACCACCGGTCGATCGCGTCGTTCGGGACCCCCGCGCATCCCATCGCCGTTCACTCGCCCGGCCACATCGCCGACACCGACGCCGAGGCCTGGGATGCCGCGTACAGCGGGTTCGAAGCCATGAACAACACCATCGGCCGCGAACGGGGATGGCCCGCGTACAGTCGGGCGCGCTTCCAGAACGACATCGGACCGGAGGGCGCGATCTACGCCGGCTCGCCGGAGCGCGTCGCCGCGAAGATCGCCGAGACCGTCACGACGCTCGGGCTGGGACGCTTCGACCTCAAGTACGCCACCGGCACCCTCTCGCACGAGGCGATGATGCGCAGCATCGAGCTCTACGGTACGGAGGTCATCCCGCGCGTGCGCGCGCTGTTGGCGAAGCAGGCCTGATCCGGGCGGCCGGGGGAACAACCTTCGCGCTCGGGAATAGGCTGGCCCGATGGCAGATGTGCGTTTCGTGGCGATCGGCGACTCCTTCAGCGAGGGCGTCGGCGACGTGCTTCCCGACGGAGGGGAACGAGGATGGGCCGATATCGCGGCCCAGGGCTGGGCGGATGCGCTCGGCCATCCGATCGAGTACGCGAACCTCGCGATCCGCGGCAAGCTGGCCTGGCCGATCGTGGAGCAGCAACTCGAACCGGCACTCGCCCTGCGCCCGACGCACCTCTCGTTCAACGGCGGCGGTAACGACATGCTGCGTCCGCGTGCGGACCTGGAGCGCATCGCCGACGCCTTCTCGCACGTACTCCGACGGTGCGACGAGGAAGGTGTCACCATGATCCTCCTCTCCGGCGCGAACCCCAGCGGTCAACTCCCGATGGGGCCGCTCGTGCAGCGACGCGGTGATCAGCTCTCGGAAGCCGTGCTTCGCCGTGTGGCCGGGCGCGACGATGTCGTGCGCGCCCTGAACTGGCCCGACCGTGAGCTCGCGCAGCCCGCCTACTGGTCGGAGGATCGCCTGCACATGAACGCCTTCGGTCACCACCGCGTCGCCGCCCGCGTCCTCGACGCGCTCGGTCTCGAGCCGCCGGAGGAGTGGTGGGCGCCGCGGGAACGCGGGGGAGCGGGACCATCGGGCATCGCCTACTACCGGGAGTTCGTGGGTCCGTGGGTGCGACGTCGGGTCACTCGAACGTCGTCGGGCGACGGGCGGGCGGCGAAGTTCCCGCAGTGGGTGCAGAGGATCCCGTCGTCGTGAGCGACGTGGAGATGCGGCGTCTGACCGGCGGCGCGGTGACTCTGCATGACGCACGACGGCGACAGCACCGCTCCGTCTCGCTCGAGGCGTTCGAGATCGCCGTCTACCCCGTGACCCAGGAGCAGATGGCCGAGGTGCTCGGCGTACCGGCCCCGCATCCGACCCGGCCGGCGGCGGACGTCAGCTGGTTGCGTGCCGTGCACTTCTGCAACGCGCTCTCGGAATGGGAGGGCCTCGAGCAGGCGTACTTCTTCGATGGGGAGGAGGTGAGTTGGGATGTCTCCTCCGACGGCTTCCGCCTGCCCACGGAGGCGGAATGGGAGTTCGCCTGCCGCGCGGGCTCGGTGGGGCCGCACTATGCGCCGCTCGCCGATGCCGCATGGACAGCCGCTGATGGCGTCATGACTCCGCAGCCCGTCGGGGGCAAGCTGCCGAACCTCAACGGACTCTTCGACACCCTGGGCAACGTGTGGGAATGGTGCTGGGATCTGCTCGACCCCGCCCGCTACGACGACTACCGCACGTTCCGCGGAGGGGGCTACGCCGACGACGCCTGGAAC
>DAMDKH010000003.1:0-10451 GCA_032099965.1 Microbacterium sp. | reverse complement strand
CGCGCGTCCGTCCGGCGCGGGGGAGCGCCGAGGATGCATCACGAAGACCTGGGGTTCCGCGTCGCGCGCGGCGGTTTCGACGGTGACGAGGAAGCGCAGGGATGGTCGGCGCAGGCCGATCGGGAGCGCGGCACCGAGTCGGGACCGCTGCCCGCGGGCTGGACCCCGCGCGGGCGCTGACACGATGCCGGGGCGCCGTCGAGCGCCCGTGCGAGAGCGGAAGGATGTCCGCTTCCGTCTCGCTCATCGTCACCCGGGGCCGTGTGCAGTCGTTCCCGCACCTCCTGCACTGACCGTTGTGCCGGTGCCGTTCAGCGTCGGCGGGGGCGCTCGGGGTCGAGACCCATCCGGATGCGGGTGCGCTTGCGCTCGACGACGATGAACACGGTGCCGAGCAGCCACAGCGGGATCGGCGCGAGGAAGGCGATGCGGAACGCGTCGAGCGAGTACGTCGCCGGGGTGCCCGCGCCCTGGAGGTCGAGGGCGAGACCGATCAGGAAGATGGCGATGAGGGCGGCGATGAAACCACCGGCGTTGGTGACCCCGGTCGCCGTGCTGAGCCGGTGCGACGGATTGTGGGTGCGGGCGTGGTCGAACGCGATCATCGAGGCGGGGCCGCCGGTCGCCAGAGCGATCGCCAACACCCAGAGGAGCCACGCCGGTGCGCGGTCGGGGAGCGCGATGACGGCGCACCACGACACCAACTGCACGCCGACGGCAGGGAGGACGAGGGCGAGTGAGCGATGGTAGGGGAGACGTCGGGAGAGGTCGCCGATGATCGGCCCCAGGATCATCCCGGCCACGACGTACACCGAGATGAGTCCGGCCGCCTGCGCCGCAGTGAGACCCTGCGCGGCGGTCAGGAAAGGCATTCCCCAGAGGAGCACGAAGGCCGTGCCGGCGAAGGGCGTGGTGAAATGCGACCAGAACGCCAGTCGCGTTCCCGGGTGCGCCCACGCGGCGCGGATGCCGACGCCCGTGTCGATCGCCGAGGTCACCACGCGGACCACGCCGGTGTCGGTGTTCACCGTCACGTCTGCGTCGCGCTCGGGAGGGCGGTTGCGGATGACCAGGGCCACGAGGATCGTGAAGAGGGCGCCCAGACCGGCGATGCCGCCGAACGTGATCGTCCAGCTCGTGGCGTGGAGGAGCGCCGCGACGGGCACCAGGGCGACGAGTTGGCCCGCCTGTCCGATGATCCCGGTGAACTGGACCATCACCGGACCGCGCTGCGCGGGGAACCAGAGGGCGACCAGTCGCAGCACGGCGGGGAACACGGCCGCATCTCCGGCGCCCAGGAGGATGCGGGCGATGATCGCGATGCCGATGCTGGGGGAGAAGGCCATCGTGAGCTGCCCCGCCGCCATCAGGAGCATGCCGATCGTGATGATCGGACGCGAGCCGTAGCGATCGAGTAGCAGGCCGATGGGGATCTGCATGCCGCCGTAGACCGCGAGTTGCACGACCGCGAAGAGGGCCAAGGTCGACGCATCCGCCTGGAACCGCTCAGCGGCGTCGACGCCGACCGCGCCGAGCGAGGTGCGGTTCGTGACCGCGAGGACGTATGCCGCGACGCCGACCGACCAGATCGCCCAGGCCCGCCACCCCGGCCCGCTCGGGGAGGGGGAGGGGAGGGCACGCACGTTCCCACGGTACTCGCACTCGATACAGGAAGGGCCCCGACGTCCGAAGACGTCGAGGCCCGAAGGCGATCTCTGCGCTCACCCGGCGGCGCAGAGCGAGCCCATGGCCTGGGTCGACTCCCGGATGTCGGTGCCCAGGGTGCCCACCTCGGACGCGGCCGTGGTGTCCTGGTCGATGAGCACGCGCTGCAGCAGGTCGCGCAGCTTGGTGAAGTCCTCGTGCACGGCGGTCACACCGGCCTTGACCTCGTCGTTGGTGACCGAGTCGGCGGCCGCGCCGATCGCGTCGGCCGTCTCGGTGAGCTTCGCGACCGTGCCCTGGGGGTCTGCGGCGGCGGCATTCACGTCGAGCGCGGCGAGTTCGGATGCGACGCCGGAGATCTGGGCGTTGACCTCGGCGCATGCCTCCGAGACGGACTGACCGGACGGCTGCTCCGCGGGCGCCGAGGTCTCCGGGGCGGACGTGGAGCTCTCCTTCGGTTCGGCGCTCGGCGAGCCGGAACATCCGGCGAGGCCGAGCACGGCGACGGCAGCGATGGTCCAGGCGGCGATGTGGCGTTTCATGGTGCTCCTGCACGTGATGGTGTTGCCGGTGAGCCGGCGTGGATGTCGAGCCGCGAGCCAGTCAACCACATCGGTCGGCCGACGCACCGGGAGAGGGGGACCCGCGCGGGCGTCTCCCTGCGGAGGAGAGGACGGAGAAGCGGTGGCCCCTCCGTTCTCGTGGCGGTCTATCGAGATGCGCCCCGTCGTTTCTTCTTCGCATCCCAGAACTGCTGGGCTGCCTCGGCGCCTTCCTTCTTCCTGATGATGTTGAATCTCACGACCTTGATGATGGCGCGGATCACGAGCCACGCGATGAGCGCGCCGATGAGCACTTGTCCGACGAGCGTTCCGATGACATCTGCGGGAGGCCGGCGTCTGGTCACCGGCCCGGCATCCTGGGAGAGAAGTGGACGGCGTGCACGAGATCGGGCCGGTGCCGACCAGCGGAGGAGCGCCGCGATTTCGAGCCAGCTGACATAATGTGCATTATCGGCAATTCCGTGGAGAGCGCCTGGGGACTGTTGCGCGCGCGGTATCGACCGTTACCGTGGTGTCTCCGGAACCCTGCGGGTCGAGGAACAGACACCGCCCGTGCGATTCGCCGTCCGGCCACCGAGAGGCACCGTCATGTGGTTCCAGCCGTCCGACCCGCTGAACTCTCCGTGGCTCTCCGCCGTCGTCGCCATGATCCCGGTGCTCGTCTTCGTCGTCTGCCTCCTCGTGTTCAAGCTGAAAGGCATCACGGCCGGACTCATCGGCGTGGTCGTACAGATCGTCGTCGCCGTCTGGCCGTTCGGGATGCCGCTCGCCTCCGTGGGCGGCGCCTCGCTGCTGGGCGTCCTCACGGCGCTGTGGCCGATCGCCTACATCATCATTACGGCGGTGTGGCTCTACAAGCTGGCCGTCGCGAGCGGTCGCTTCGACGTCATCCGCAGCAGCATCTCCGGAATCTCGCCGGATCAACGCATCCAGGTGCTGCTCATCGCCTTCTGCTTCGGCGCCTTCCTCGAAGGAGCGGCCGGATTCGGCGTCCCCATCGCCATCTGCGCCGCCCTGCTCATCCAGCTGGGGTTCGGCGCGGTCAAGGCGGCCATGCTGTGCCTCGTCGCGAACGTGGCCGCCGGCGCCTACGGTGCCATCGGCATCCCCGTGATCGTCGGGGCGCAGGTCGGTGAGGTCGAGCTCGCCGACCTCACCCTCGACATGGTGCTCGTGCTGCAGCTGCTCACCCTCGCCGTCCCCTTCGTCCTCGTCCTCATCATGGACGGTCTGCGCGGCATCCGGGAGACGTGGCTCGCCACCACGGTGGTCGCGGTCGTCTACAGTGCGACGCAGGCCGGAGTGCTGGTTCTCGTGGGTCCGGAGCTGGCAGACATCCTGCCGGGACTCATCGGGATGGTGGCGGTGTTCGTCCTCGGCCGGTTCTGGCAGCCGCGCAGGATCTTCCGGGAGGACGGCGGAGAGGTGCCTGCCCCGGAGAAGAACGGATTCCGTCGCATCGTCGTCGCCTGGAGCCCGTTCTACATCCTGACAGCGGCGATCTTCCTGTGGAGCATTCCCTGGTTCAAAGGCCTCTTCCTCCCCGGAGGAGCGGCGGAAGCGCTGGTCCTCACCGTTCCGATCCCGGGTCTCTCCGGCGTCGTCGTCCCACCCGGCGCGACGGATGCGGTGACCACCGCGTGGACGTTCACCCCGCTGAACGCCACCGGGACCGCGATCCTCGTCGCCGTCCTGCTGACCTTCTGGACCACACGCACGCTGACCGCGCACGATCTCGGCGCCCAGCTGCGGCAGACCATCCGTGAACTGTGGCGCCCGATCGTCCTGATCGCGCTGGTGCTGATCCTGGCCAACATCGCCAACTACTCCGGCGGCACGGGCGCGATCGGTCGCGCTCTGGCCGCCGTCGGTGCGATCTTCCCGCTGTTCGCCCCGCTCATCGGATGGTTCGGCGTGTTCATCACCGGATCGGTCGTCAACAACAACACGCTTTTCGCTCACCTCCAGACCGTCACCGCGCAGAACATCGGGATCGAGCCCACTCTTCTGGTGGCGGCGAACACGGCGGGCGGTGCGGTCGCCAAGATCGTGTCTCCGCAGTCGATCGCCATCGCCGCCGGTGCGGTCGGGCTGAGCGGGCGCGAGGGCGACATCCTTCGCGCATCGATGAAGTACAGCCTGGGGATGCTGGTCTTCGTCTGCGCCTGGGTCTACCTCTTGTCGCTCGTCATGGCCTAGTCCGCGCGCACGTACGCGGCGAGGTGCTGCGCGGTGAGCGTCGCTTCCCCGGCCACGAGTTCGGCGGGCGTGCCCTCGAACACGATGCGGCCGCCGTCGTGGCCCGCGCCCGGACCGACGTCGATGATCCAGTCCGCGTGCGCCATGACGGCCTGGTGATGCTCGATGACGATCACCGTCTTCCCGGCATCGACGAGACGATCGAGCAGGCCGAGGATCTTGTCGACGTCGGCGAGATGCAGACCCGTGGTCGGTTCGTCGAGGACGTAGACGTCGCCCTGCCCGCCCATCTGGATCGCGAGCTTGATGCGCTGGCGTTCGCCGCCGGACAGCGTCGACAGGGGCTGGCCGAGCGAGAGGTAGCCGAGGCCCACGTCGTCGAGCCGTTCGAGGATGGCCGAGGCCGCGGGCAGCGCGGCCTCGCCCGCGGCGAAGAACTCCCGCGCCTCGGCCACCGGGAGGTCGAGCACCTCGGTGATGTCCTTGCCCGCGAGCTTGTACTCCAGCACCGCAGCCTGGAAGCGCTTGCCGCCGCAGTCCTCGCACGGCGTCTCGATGGAGTCCATGAAGCCGAGCTCTGTGACGACGACTCCGGCACCCTTGCAGGTCGGGCAGGCGCCCTCGGAGTTGGCGCTGAACAGTGCCGGCTTGACCCCGTTCGCCTTCGCGAACGCCTTTCGGATCGGTTCGAGCAGCCCGGTGTACGTCGCCGGGTTGCTGCGGCGCGAGCCCCGGATCGCGGCCTGATCCACGGCCACGACGCCGTCGCGCTTCGAGACGGATCCATGGATCAGCGAGCTCTTCCCCGAGCCCGCCACGCCGGTGACCACGGTGAGCACGCCCTTCGGGATGTCGACGTCGACGTCGCGGAGGTTGTGCGTCGAGGCCCCTCGTACCTCGATGGCCCCGGAGCCCGTGCGCACCTCGCCCTTCAGGGCGGCGCGGTCGTCGAGATGCCGTCCCGTGAGCGTCCCGCTCCCCCGCAGCCCGTCGATCGTGCCCTCGAAACAGATCTCGCCGCCGGAGCTGCCCGCTCCCGGGCCGAGGTCGATGACGTGGTCGGCGATCGCGATGGTCTCGGGCTTGTGCTCGACGACGAGGACGGTGTTGCCCTTGTCGCGCAGCTTGATCAGGAGCCCGTTCATCCGCTCGATGTCGTGCGGATGAAGCCCGATCGTGGGTTCGTCGAAGACGTAGGTGACGTCGGTGAGGGAAGACCCCAGGTGCCGGAGCAGCTTGATGCGCTGCGCCTCTCCCCCGGACAGCGTCCCGGACGGACGCTCCAGGCTCAGGTATCCCAGGCCGAGGGTGACGAACGCGTCGAGGTTGGCACTCAGCGCCGCGACCAACGGACCAGCCCCGGGCAGCCGCAGGCCGCCCACCCACTCCGCCAGGTCCGTCACCTGCATGCGGCACGCATCCGCGATGCTCACCCCGTCGATCTTCGACGAGCGGGCGCCCTCCGTGAGACGCGTGCCGTCGCAGTCCGGGCACACCGTGAAGGTCGCCGCCCGCTCGACGAAGGCCCGCACGTGCGGCTGCAGGGCGTCGAGGTCCTTCGACAGCATCGACTTCGTGATCTTGGGGATCAGACCCTCGTAGGTCATGTTGATTCCGGCGATCTTCACCTTGGTGACCTCGCCGTAGAGGAAGAGCTGGCGCTGTTTCTCGGTGAACTGGGAGATCGGCTTGTCGCCTGGGTAGAACCCGGACTGCGAGAAACCCTTCACCATCCATCCGTCCGCGGTGTAGCCGGGCACCATGATGGCGCCCTCGTCGAGGGACTTCGACTCGTCGACGACCTGGCTCAGATCGATGTCGGACACCGCTCCCCTGCCTTCGCAGCGCGGGCACATGCCGCCCAGGTAGATCGCGTCCTTGACGATCGTCTTCTCCCCTTTCGGCCCCGTCATCACGCCGCTCGCGCGCTGGGTGGGGATGTTGAAGGAGAAGGCCGTGGGTCCGCCGATATACGGCGTGCCCAGGCGGCTGAACAGGATGCGCAGCATCGCGTTCGCGTCGGTGACGGTGCCGACGGTGGAACGCGGGTTGGCGCCCAGACGCTCCTGGTCGACGATGATGGCCGTCGTCAGACCCTCCAGCACGTCGACGTCGGGGCGCGGGACGGAGGGCATGAACCCCTGGACGAAGGCGCTGTACGTCTCGTCGATCATGCGGCGCGATTCGGCGGCGATGGTGTCGAAGACCAGCGAACTCTTGCCGGAGCCGGACACGCCGGTGAAGACCGTCAGCCGACGCTTGGGGATCTCGACGCTGATGTCTTTGAGGTTGTTCTCGCGCGCGCCCTGCACGCGGATCAGGTCGTGGGCATCGGCGGGATGTGCGGCAGCGGTCATGGCTTCTTCCGGAAGGGACCGGGATCGACCGGCCCGGCGGATGCCGAACGGGATCCCGATCGGAGGCGACGACAAGATCCTGCCATGCCCGCTCGCCTCGTTCCAGACCCTCCGACGGCATCCTCTGCGGTGCCACTCCCCCCGCGGCCGCCCGAGCGCTAGCCTGAGGGCACCAACGCAGGATTCTCCCAGAAAGGATCCCTCATGTCCGGTTTCTCCACAGGCGGCGGCTCGCTGCTGAAGTCGATACGCACTACTCTCGCGATCTCCGGTGCACTCGCGCTGATCGCCGGCCTCGTCCTCCTGATCTGGCCGATCAAGTCCGCCGTGATCGTCACGGCGATCTTCGCCTCCTACCTCGTCGTCGCCGGCCTCGTCTACATCGGCCTCGGCATCTTCGCCGCAGGCCGGGGAGGGTGGTCTCGCGTCGGCCACATCGTGCTGGGTCTGCTCTACATCGTCGCCGGGGTCGTCGCCTTCGCCAACCTCGCGGCCGCGGCGGCCACCCTCGCCCTGGTCGTGGTGATCTTCATCGGGATCAGTTGGATCGTCGACGGGGTCGTCGCACTGAGCCTGCTCGGGCACGACGGATCGAAGGTGTGGACCGTGCTCTACGCCGTGCTCAGCATCGTGGCCGGCGTGTTCGTGCTGTTCTCGCCCCTCATCGCCGGCTTCACCTTCTGGCTTCTGCTCGGCGTCTCGCTCGTCGTGCTCGGCATCGTGCAGATCGTGCGTGCGATCACGATCGGCCGCGACGCGCGGGCGGCCGACGTGCCGGAGCGGGAGCAGCCGGTCGGCTGAGGCGCGTCTGCCAGAGAGAAAGGCCCCGCCCCGGATCGGGACGGGGCCTTTCTGCGTGTGGTCACTCGGCGGCGAATGCGCTCACATCGCCCACGAGGCGGGTGTTGTCGGCCGGCACCGGGTCGACGACGGCGCGGGCCACCTCGGCGGCGAACTCCGAGACGTTGTAGAGCTTCCCGGCGGACTCGCGACGTTCCGCGATCGCCCCCGGGTTCGCGCGCTCGAGCAGCGTCGCGGTGATCGTGCCCTCGATCATGTCGCCCGAGACGACCGTGAAACCGATGCCCTGCTCGGCGAGCCCCGGGATCAGTTCGCGCAGTGCGTCTTCGCCGGCGCGCTTCGACAGAGCGACGGGCTCGTACTCCGGCATGGTCGGCGTGGTGCGGATGAAGTGAGCCTGGTGGCTCGTCACGAAGACGACCCGCGCTCCGTCGTCGAGCAGCGGCCGAGCGGCGTCGAGCACGGAGAGCTGCGCGTCGCGGTTCAGCGTGAGCGCGTAGTCCTCCCCCATGCCCGACTCCATGCCGCCGGAGGCGTTGAGCACGAGAACGTCGAGGCGACCGAACTCCTTCCGCACGGCATCGAACATGGCCGCCACCGACTCGGGGTCGGTCAGGTCCGCGCCGACGACGAGCGCGCGACGGCCGAGCTCGCGCAGCTCGGCGGCGAGCTTCTCGGCGCGCGGCGCCTTGTTCCGGAAGTTGATGACCACGTCGGCACCCGCCTGCGCGAGGTAACGGACGGTGTCGGCGCCGATCCCCCGGGACGAACCGGTGACAAGCGCGACCTTGCCGTCGAGAGAACCTGCGGGAAGAACGTCGGTCACGGTGACTCCTCAAGATGCGTGGCGCGCCGTGATGGCGCGGTCCCCCAGACTACCAAGGGCGTTCCGCAGCCCCGTCGAGCCGGGCGGGTGCGTGATAGGTTGACCGCGAAGGAGGCCGCATGGACACCGTCTCGACTTTCGCGCAGTTCATCGACGAATGGGCCTGGATCGGCTGGCTGGTGCTCATCGCCCTGTTCCTGGTGATCGAGATGCTCACCCTCGATTTCACCTTCCTCATGCTCTCCTTCGGCAGCGCGGTCGGACTCGTGACCGACCTCATCGGCATCCCGGCCTGGGCGCAGGTGATCGTCGCGGCCGCGGCCGCCGGACTGTTCATCCTCTTCCTGCGGCCTCCGCTCATCCGACGGCTGCACCGTGGCGAGGACCCCACCAAATCGAACGTCGATGCGCTCCTCGACCTCCGCGGGATCGCGCTCCTCGACATCACGCAGATCTCGGGCCAGGTGAAGCTCAGCAACGGCGACACCTGGACCGCCCGGGCCTCCACCCCCGTGCCCATCCCCCAGGGAGCACCGGTCGCCGTCAGCGCGATCAACGGTGCGACAGCCATCGTCCGTCCCGTCAACGACTAGGAGACCCCGTGAACGACGCCTCGTTCATCCCGACCGCGATCCTGTGGATCCTCGTGATCGCCGTCGCCATCTTCGTGGTGGTGACGGTCGCCCGGTCGATCCGCATCATCCCGCAGGCCACCGCCGGCGTGGTGGAGCGTCTGGGCCGCTATCACAAGACGCTCACGCCGGGTCTGAACATCCTGGTGCCGTTCATCGATCGCCTGCGGCCGCTGATCGACATGCGCGAGCAGGTCGTCTCGTTCCCGCCGCAGCCGGTCATCACCGAGGACAACCTCGTGGTGTCCATCGACACGGTGGTGTACTTCCAGGTAACCGACGCCCGGGCGGCGACCTACGAGATCGCGAACTACCTCGGTGCCGTCGAGCAGCTGACGACGACCACCCTCCGCAACGTCGTCGGTGGGCTCAACCTCGAGGAAGCCCTCACCAGCCGAGACAACATCAACGGGCAGCTCCGCGTCGTGCTCGACGAGGCCACCGGCAAGTGGGGCATCCGCGTCGGGCGCGTGGAGCTCAAGGCGATCGACCCGCCCGTCTCGATCCAGGACTCGATGGAGAAGCAGATGCGCGCGGAGCGGGACCGCCGCGCGGCCATCCTCACGGCCGAGGGCACGAAGCAGTCGGCGATCCTCGAGGCGGAAGGCGCGCGACAGGCCGAGATCCTGCGAGCAGAGGGTGACAAGCAGGCTGCCGTGCTTCGTGCACAGGGTGAGGCGGAGGCGATTCAGAACGTCTTCAGCGCGATCCATCAGGGCGCCCCGGATGAGAAGCTCCTCGCCTACCAGTACCTCCAGATGCTGCCGAAGATTAGCGAGGGCCAGTCGAACAAGCTCTGGATCATCCCGAGCGAGCTGACCGAGGCCCTGAAGGGGATCGGCACCGCCTTCACGCCGAAGCCCGGGCAGCCCGGGTCGACCCCGTCGGGCATGTGACGCACCCGTACTTCACGGCATCGCGACACCCTCGAGTCCTCGCCCACCGCGGCCTGATCACCGCCGCGGGCGAGGACTCCGGTGTGTGGGAGAACACGGCAGCGGCGTTCGCCGCCGCCCATGCCGCAGGGGCCGAATACCTCGAGACCGACTGCCGTGTCACCGCCGACGGCGATGTCGTGCTCGTCCATGACGAGACGATGGCACGTCTCGCTGACGATCCTCGCCGAGTGGACGAGGTGCGCACGCGCGAGCTTTCGCGGATGTTCGAGGCGCACGGCGGATTGCTCACCGTGGCCGACGCGCTGGACCTCTTCCCCACCAGCCGGTTCAACATCGACGTGAAGGCGCCCCGCGCCGCCGACCTGCTCGGGCCGGTGCTCGTGGAGCACACGCACCGCACCCTCGTCACCAGCTTCTCGGACGTGAACCGGCGCTCGGCGGTCGCCGCCGTGCTGCGGGCCGGGGCGGCGTTGCGTCCGGCCACGTCGGGCGGTGCGCACACGATCGCG
>DAMDKH010000002.1:16654-38409 GCA_032099965.1 Microbacterium sp. | reverse complement strand
GACCCAGCGGCTCTTGAGCACGAGCTCGGGCTCGGTGCGCAGCACCCACATGGCGGGTTCGAGCATGAACCGCCACGCGGGGAGGCCGATCGGCATCCCGACGGTGCGACGCAGAGCGGCCATGAGGCCGATGTTGCTCACCTGCTGAGGGGCCGACAGGTTCACCGGCCCGGCGATGGAGGCGTCGTCGCGGATGAACCGCACCGCCCCGACGAAGTCGTCGATGTGGATCCAGCTGAACCTCTGACGTCCGCGGGAGCGCCGCCCGAGGGGCTGCGCGGGCTGCGTCGGGTGCGGGCCGATGCCGCGGTACCGATCGTGCGGGAACCACCAGCCGTCGTACTGCGGACCGCCGACCCCGAACCGGGCGAGGCGGAACAGCAGCTCCGTCGCGTCGCCGTCGCCGATCACGATCGTGATCCGCAGCGCGACCCGTCGCGTTCCCGGCAGGTCGCCCCGGAACAGCTCCTCCTCCCAGGCGAGCGCCACGTCGGGCGAGAACCCCGTGTCGTAGTCGGTGTCGGCCTCGGTCTGCGGGCGATCCAGCGCGTAGCGGTACACGGTCGCGCTCGATGCGTTCATCCAGACGGCGGGAGGATGCTCTGCGCGCGAGACCGCGTCGTGGAGGGCGCGCGTCGTGTCCAGGCGCGACTGCAGGATCTCGTCGCGATTGCGGTCCGTGAAGCGGGCATTGATGCTCTTACCCGCGAGTCCGATGAGCAAGTCCGCGCCGTCGACCACTCGGAGGATCGACGCGGGGTCGTCCCACCGCGCATCCGGCCCGGACCGACCGATCACGGCGACCTCGTATCCGTCGGCCTCGAGGGCCTCCTTCAGGGCGGTGCCGAGGAATCCCGTACCCCCGCCGAGTACCGCGCGCTTGCTCATCTCAGGCTCCGCCCTTCACGTCGTGCTCGCCGTCCGCTTCGCTTTCCGTGCGACGTCTCTCGACCTCGGCACGCAGGCGCCACTCCTCGATCTCCCGATCGAGATCCGCGATCTGCTGCTCCGTGGTCCGGGTGTCCACCGGCGGTGACGGTGCGGGCGCCGTCCGGGTGGGTGTCGCCGGTGCGGTCCTCCGCAGACGCGGCAGGGGGATGCCGGCGTCGCCGTAGTCCCGCCCCAGACCGAACCACAGCAGGCTGCCGATCAGCGGAAGCAGGATCACGACGATGAGCCAGACGAGCTTCGGCAGGAACCGCACCTGGGCGTCGTCGCGCCGGATGATGTCCACCAGGGCGGTGATCATCAGGAGGATGACGAGGAACGAGAACAGGAACGGCATGAGTTCAGGGTAGGCCAGAGGGACTCAGGGCAGGAGGTGGCCGGCGGCCCGGAACAGCTCGTACCACTCGGGGCGGGTGAGGTCGAGGTCCGCGCCGCGCGCGGCATCCGTCACGCGCTGCGGCGTGGTGGTGCCGAGCACCACCTGCATGTTCGCCGGGTGGCGGGTGATCCATGCCGTCGCGACGGCGATCGCCGGCACGTCGTAGGCCGCCGCCAGCCGGTCGATCACCGCGTTCAGCTCGGCGTACTCGGGGTTCCCGAGGAAGACGCCGCTGAAGAACCCGCCCTGGAAGGGCGACCAGGCCTGCACGGTGATGCCGTTGATGCGGCAGTACTCGACGATGCCTCCGCCGTCTCGGACGATGCTCTGATCCTCCCCGCCCATGTTGGCGGCGACGGGCTGCGCGATGATCGGAGCGTGCGTGATCGAGAGCTGCAGCTGGTTCGCGATCAGCGGCTGCCGAACGGCCGTGCGGAGCAGGTCGATCTGTCGCGGGGTGTGGTTCGAGACGCCGAACGCGCGCACCTTGCCGGACGCCTCGAGGTCGTCGAACGCCCGGGCGACCTCCTCGGGCTCGACGAGCGCGTCGGGCCGGTGCAGCAGCAGCACGTCGAGGCGGTCGGTGCCCAGCGCACGCAGGGAGCCTTCGACCTGCCGCATGATGTGGTCGTAGGAGAAGTCGAACATCCCGTGCTCGGGCACGATGCCGCACTTGGTCTGCAGCACGATCTCGTCGCGCTCCGCCGGGCTCAGCGCGAGGGCATCCGCGAACCGCTGCTCGCAGTAGTGCATGCGCCCGCCGTAGATGTCGGCGTGATCGAAGAAGTCGACGTCGGCGGCGCGCGCCGCGGCGTACAGCTCCCGGATCTGCGCATCGGTCTTGTCGTGGATCCGCATCATCCCGGCGACGACGGCGGGGGCGTTGGTCTGTCCGAAGGGCACGGTCTTCATGTGCCAACGGTACCGTGCGACATCGCGCCGGGGGTGGCCACGCGGGAATGCGGAGCCGGTGCGCTCGGGTCAGCGCTCCGGCCCCGCCACCTCCCCGGTGGGATCGAGCCGCGGCAGCAGCGACGCCGGCGGAACGTCGAGCGCGGCCGCGATACGCGCGAGATCCGTGACGCTGAGATCGACGTCGCCTCGGAGCTTGCGTCGTAGGGTGGAGTACGCGATTCCCGTCGTGTCGGAGAGCCAGCGGCGCGAGCGGCGGGCGTCACCCAGGGCGAGCACGATCGCGGTTGCCACCGCCCGTCGATCATCTGTCGTCACATGGAGACAGTATCCTTCCGTGCGGTGACACACAAGACCTCCTGCACCAGAATGACGGCATACTGTGTGCGGAGCGGTGCTATGGTGACTCGGGTGAAGACATCAGCCGAGCTGTTCAACGCAGCCGTCGGACGCCAGTTGCGTGCGGAGATCGCCGCCGCCGGCAGCAGCATCGCCGCCATGGCGCGCGACGCCAAGATCGCCCGCAGCGCCCTCGACAACTACGTCACCGGCAAGCGCGCCATCCCGGTCCCGGTGGTCTACACCGTGTGCGCGATCATCAACGTCGCCCCGCATCTCGTGCTCGCCCGTGCCGAGGAACGGCTGAACGCCGACACGTCAGGACTCAGCGCCGTGGTCACCCCGCTGCGCTCGCGCGCCGATGTCCCCACCCCCGGGCAGACTATGTCCGAAGTCGCGTTCACCTCCCCCGTCTCCCACGAGCGCGACACCGACGACCTCTACCAGTAGGAGAGACATGGATGCCCTGCTCCTCCGGCTCGCCGAGGAGAGAGGCATCCGCGTCGTCGAAGCACCCGGCGCCAGCCGCGGCGGCTACGACCCCGAGCAGCGCACCATCCGCCTCTCGCCGGGCATGAGTCGTCGCACGACCCGCAGCGTGCTCGCCCACGAGCTCGGCCACGCCGAACTCGGCCACGCGCCGACGGCGCATCCCACCCTGAGCCGACGACAGGAACGGCAGGCGGATGCCTGGGCCGCCCGGTTGCTCATCACCCCGCAGGACTACGCACTGGCCGAGTCCGCCCGAGGCGCTCACGTGCCCAGCCTCGCCTTCGACCTCGACGTCACGGTCGAGATCGTGACCGCCTATCGGAGGCTCCTGCACCTGGATGGTTGAATGGCGGCATGGCGTTCCTCGTGCCCCCTGCCCCTGTCACGCTGCGCGGTCGTCTGGTCACCCTCCGGCCGCTCACGACGTCCGACCACGACGCGCTCGTCGACGCGGTGCAGGAAGACGGGTTGCACGAGACCGCCTGGTACACCTCGATCCCCTCCCCCGATGCGGTGGCGGCCGAGATCGACCGGCGGCTGGCGCTCGGCGCAGCGGGAGAGATGATCCCGTTCGTCGCCGAAGACGCGACCGGGCGCATGCTCGGGATGACGTCGTACTACGACCTCGTGCCCGACGTGCCGCGCCTGCACATCGGCTACACCTGGAACCGGCCGTCGGCACACGGCTCGGGCACGAACGCCGAGTCCAAGCTGCTGCTCCTGCGCCACGCGTTCGAGACCCTGGGAGCGGTGCGCGTCGGGTTCACGACGGGATGGGCGAACACGCAGTCGCGAGCGGCGATCGAACGCCTCGGGGCCAAGCAGGACGGGGTGCTGCGGGCGATGGCCCGCTACCGCAACGGCGCGCTGCGCGACAGCGTGGAGTACTCCATCATCGAGCCGGAATGGCCGGCGGTGCGCACGACGCTGGAGGCTCGGGTCGCGCGTCGACGCTGACCTCGGTGGATCCGTCGTCGCCACCGACGAACCGGAGCGGTCAGTCGGTGGCCGGACCCGACCAGTTGTTCGACCGGCGGGTCGCGGTGCCGCTCTGGCGCATCACGAAGGCCAGCGACAGCATGGTGACCAGGAGGCCGGCGACGAAGATGATCGCCTGGAAGTCCTCGGCCGTCTGCGCGAAGGCCATGACCCAGATGCCCCCGAGGAAGAGGAGCAGGAAGAAGAGGAAGCTGATGATCACGGGAACTCCTGTCGTAACGGCCGCTATCAGGATACCCGTCGCCCCGGCTAGCGCAGACCGGAGGCCGACGAAAGGGGCTGTGCCCGGGCACAGCCGCGTGCTGACATGAGCGCATGGACACCGCACTCACCGCTCTCGCCATCACCTGCACCCTCAAGCCCTCGCCTGCCGAGTCCAGCTCGGACCTCATGGCCACGCAGATCCTCGACGCACTGAAGGAGCACGGCGTCACCGGCGACCTCGTGCGGGCCGTCGACCTCGCCATCGCCCCCGGCGTCGAGGCCGACATGGGCGACGGCGACGAGTGGCCCACCCTGCGCGAGAAGGTGCTGGCCGCCGACATCCTCGTCTTCGTGACGCCCACCTGGATGGGGCAGCAGTCCAGCGTCGCCCAGCGCGTGCTGGAGCGCCTCGACGCCGAGCTCTCCGAGACCGACGACCAGGGCCGTCCGATCCTCTTCGACAAGGTGGCGATCGCCGGCATCGTCGGCAATGAGGACGGCGCGCACCACATCGCCGCCATCCTGTTCCAGTCGCTCAACGACGTCGGCTACACGATTCCCGCACAGGCCTCGGTCTACTGGAACGGCGAGGCGATGCAGGGCGTCGACTACAAGGATCTCGAGGAGACGCCCGAGGCGGTGCAGCAGACCATCCAGACCTCCACCCGCAATGCGGCCCACCTCGCTCGGGCGCTGAAGATCAGCGCGTACCCGGCCGGTTGAGTCGCCCTCTCGCCGACGGTCAGCCTCCGAAGGCCACGGGCCGCAGGCCGCGCACGCCGGGACGAGCGACGAACAGTGCTCCCGCCGCGGGCTCCGGGGCCGGGAGGTCCTGGCTCGACGTCGTGATGTACAACTCGGACAGATCCGCCCCGCCGAAGGCGCAGGCGCTGACGTGGGACGTCGGCACGGCGATGCGATCACTCACCTCCCCCCTCTCGTCGACCCTGATGACCTCGCCGGCGCCCCACATGGCGACCCAGACCCCGCCTTCGGCATCCACAGCGATGCCGTCGGGGAGGCCCGCCCGCGTCGTGAGATCGGCGAAGACGACGCGTTCACGCAGGACGCCGTCGACGAGGCGCAGTCGATCGATGCGCCGGGTGAGGGTGTCGACGTAGAAGACGCCGTCTCCTCGGGGATCCGCCGCGATCCCGTTCGAGATCGCGACGTCGCCGGTCACCACCGAGACATCGAGGTCGGGAGCGAGGCGGTACAGCGATCCGGCGCTCCCCGGCCCCGCTGTGCCGCAGAGGAAGGAGCCATCGGGTGCGCACCCGCCGTCGTTCATCCGAAGCCGGGCATCGTCGACGACGGGAATCCGGTGTTCGACGACGAACGAGGCGTCGGTGAGGAGGAACTCCGCGTCTGTGGCGACCACCCATCCCCCGCGTTCGCGCGGCCGAAGCGCGGCGACCCAGGGCCCGATGCGCGTGGACCCCTGGCGCTCCGGCTTCTGTGGATCGACGTGATGCACGGTGCCGTTGACCATGTCCACCCAGTGCAGCCGGCCGCTCCGCTCATCCCACACCGGTCCCTCGCCGTGCGCGACGACGGGCACCGGAAGGCGTGCGATGTCGATCAATAGACGGCCCGCCCCCCGCTGATGTCGTACACGGCCCCGGTGGAGAAGCTGCACGCATCCGACGCGAGCCAGGCGACCAGTTCGGCGACCTCCTCTGCACGCCCGAGACGGCGCATGGGGATCTTCTCGACCAGCGTGGCGAGCACATCGGGCCGCGTGTCGGCGTTCATGGGCGTCTCGATCACGGCGGGCGCGATGGCGTTGACGAGCACGCCCGAAAGAGCGAGCTCCTTCCCGAGCGCCTTGGTCAATCCGATGACCGCCGCCTTCGAGGCCGAATACGCGGTGAGGCGGGGGTTGCCCTCCATGCCCGCGATGCTCGCGATGTTGACGATGCGCCCCCATCCGCCGGCGACCATGCCGGGGACGACCGCCTGGCTCATGTGGAACGTGCCGGTCAGGTTGACGCCGATCGTTCGATCCCAGTCGGCGATGCCGACATCGACGAAGTCGGCGTTGGGGCCGACGATGCCGGCGCTGTTGACGAGTACGTCGAACGGGCCGCGCTCGGCGAGGAAGGCGTCGATCTCCCCCCGCTCCGTCACGTCGAGCACGGCGTCGGCGCCGACGGCGCGATCGACGGCGATCACGTCCAGCCCTGCCTCGCGAAGTCGGTTCGCGCACGCCTGCCCGAGCCCGCTCGCCCCTCCGGTCACCACTGCTCTGCGCATGTCATCCTCTTTCTCCGAGGGTCGTCTCTTCTGCACAACGCAGGATGGAGGGACCACGGACTCTCATAGTTCGAATAAATGGAACGTCAATCTGATAATCTGAACAATACAGGGAGAGTGATGATGGAGACAGAACCGGGTCCGGTCGGGGCGGAGCGCGTGCTCAAGGTGCTCATGGAGTTGGCACGGGAGCCGGGCGGGCTCACCCTCGACGAGACCACCCGCCGCATGAACGCGAGCAAACCGACCGTGCACCGCGCCCTCGCCTCTCTCACTCGCGTGGGACTGGCGAAGCGCGTCGACCGCGGCCAGTACGTGCTCGGAGACGAATTCCTCCGACTCGCCTTCCAGCACCAGGACCGCCGCACCGACAGCGCCCGAGTCGAGCCGTTGCTCGACGCCCTCACCACCGAGTTCGGAGAGACGACGCATTACGCGGTGCTCGATGGCGACGAGGTCGTCTACCGTGCGAAACGCGACCCCGTGGAGGGAGCCGTGCGCCTGACTTCCACCGTCGGCGGCCGCAATCCCGCCTACCGCACGGGGGTGGGCAAGCTTCTGCTCTCCTGGAGTCTGCCCTCCTCGGATTCCGCCGTCGCCTGGGCGAAGGAACGGGAACTGGCCGCCCGCACCCCCACCACGCTCACCGATCCGGCGGCGTTCGCCGACGCTCTGGCCAGGGCGCGTGCCGACGGATTCGCCGTCGACGACCAGGAGAACGAACCGGGCGTGAACTGCATCGCGGTACCGGTGTTCCTCGACTCTCCCCGCGTTCCGTCCGGCGCCCTGTCGATCAGCGCGCTGTCGTTCCGCACGCCGCTCTCCGCGCTCACCGCCGCCGTCGAGCGCATCCATACGATCGCGGCGGAGCACGACGTGCCGACGCGACCGCAGCCCGTGTGACCGCAGGGGTCCGACACAGAAGAGAAAGGGACGACGACGCATGCGATTCATCAGAGTGGGAGAGCCGGGACGGGAACGACCCGGCGTCGACATCGGCGACGGACGGTTCGTCGACATCTCCGACATCGTCGACGAGATCGACGGCGCCTTCCTCTCCTCCGGACGGGGGGACGAGGTGAGCCGGGCCGTCGCCGACCGCGTGGCCGCCGGGGTCGTGGAGACACTGGGCGACCGCCGACTGGGCGCCCCCTTCGCCCGCCCGCATCAGATCCTGTGCATCGGCCTCAATTACCGCGATCACGCCGAGGAGACGGGTCAGGAGGTGCCGGACGAGCCGATCCTCTTCACGAAGGCACCCAACACCCTCATCGGGCCGAACGACGACGTCCAGATCCCGCGCACCTCGACGAAGACCGACTGGGAGGTCGAACTCGGCGTCGTGATCGGTCGCCGCGCGAGCTACCTCGAGAGCGACGCCGACGCCGAGGCCTGCATCGCCGGATACGTCACCGTCAACGACGTGAGTGAGCGCGCCTTCCAGATCGAGCGAGGCGGCCAGTGGTCGAAGGGCAAGTCGTGCCCGACGTTCAATCCGGCCGGCCCCTACCTGGTCACCCCGGACGAGGTCGGCGACGTCCTCGACCTCGACCTGTGGCTCGACGTGGACGGCGAACGCAAGCAGAGCAGCTCGACGGCGCAGATGGTCTTCAGCCCGGCGTTCATCGTGCGCTACCTGAGCCAGTTCCTCGTGTTGGAACCCGGCGATCTTATCAACACCGGCACCCCGCCGGGGGTCGGCATGGGGTTCACGCCCCCGCAGTACTTGCGCGGCGGCGAGGAGATCCGTCTCGGTATCTCGCGCCTGGGCGAGCAACGGCAACGCGTGCTGGCGTGACCGGAGGGGGTGGCGGCCTCACGCCGCCACCCCCTCAGTTCTGCACGAATCCCACGACGCCGGGGCCGGTCCACACGACCGGACGCGGCGCCGAGGAGTATTCGTGAACAGTGAGCGCACTGAGGGTGACCCCCTGCGAGTTGCGCGTGCCGAACATCGCGGTGGGCGCCGCGGTCCGCGGATTCGCCGCGGTGGAGGCGACGGTGTTTCCGCTGACCGTGATGTTCTGCGCCCCGCCCACGAAGATCCCGAAGCGCGGAGGCTCCTCGACGTAGTTGTCCTTGACGACGTGATTGCGGTGCGCTCGGCTCGCTCCTCCCTCGTAGTCGTCTCGAAGGTTCTCGATCATGATGGCCGCGGCGGCCGACGGCCAGCCGAGCATGCTCCGGTCGAGACAGGGCCGCACCACCGAGTTGCGCTCGATGGTCGAACCGACGCTGCCGACGGGCCCCTCGCGGTACCCCGGATCGTTCCCCACCCAGATCCCCCAGTTCGCCAGGTCGAACATCTCGTTGGCGTGGACGTACGCGCCGCTCGTGCGCAGCCGCACCCCGAGGCCGCGCAGTTCGCGGAAGGTGTTGTACTGCACATCGGCTCCGGGTGCGCTGAAGGAGAGATTGAACATCTGATCGCCGGGCACCGCTCCCGCGGGCACAGCGGCGAGGGTCGCGCTGATCGGCCCACCCGCGAGACTGTCGCCGCTGACGGCCGACACGGTCGTCTCGCCCCGCACCGTGCCGGTCGCCGTGTCGACGACCTGAACCACGTCACCCACCGCCAGCTGCATCGCACCGCCGCCGAGGGCCATGGTCGTGCCCGAGATCGCCGTCGCCGCGCGCGACGAGCTGTAGATGTTGATGCCGTCGTCGTGAAGCGCCTCGAAGACGTTGCCGAAGACGCGTGGCCCCACACGGCCCCCGTGGTTGTGCACTCCGTCCGCGTTGGCGCTGATCCACCGATTCGACCCCGGTTTCCGGATCACCGTGCAGTCGCGGATCACCGTGCCGTCGGAGTCGCTCGGGATGAACGCGGCGCCCGGGGAGGCGTACATCGTCAGGCTCGCGAGTGTGACGTCGGTGCACCGGTAGATCGCGACCCCGTGCCAATCGCCCCGGAAGCCCGTGACGAACCCGTCCCCCGTTGCCAGATCGCCCATCCGGGCGCGGTGCTCCGGCGCGATGGTCAGGCGCCACGTGCTCGCCGTCGCCGACGCCGCGATCGCGCTGTACAGGAAGGTGATCTGCCCTCCGCGCTTCATCGCGCCCGTGGTCGCGTTGCGCACGGTTCCATACCCCGCGCCGGGGAAGAGCGCGGTGTCGCCCAACCCGGGGTAGCCGCCGAGCACCTGCACGTCGATCGTGCCCGTTGTGGCGTTGATCGCGGTGATCGTCCCTTGCGTGAACGGCACGATCAGGTAGTCGATCGTGATCCCCTCCACCCGGACGGAGCGCGAGCGCGAGATGCTGAGCGCCCCGGCGTACGGCGTCGTCACCAGCAGCGTGGTCGACGAGCCGTAGAGACCGAGCCGGGCGGCGCCGTCGATCTCCACCGCGTACCAGGAGGCGGCGGACGCGCGATCGATCCGGTACGTCGCCGAGGCGAACACCACCGACGCGGTCCGCGTCGACCCCGAGGCGCTCCACGCGGCGGCGGCGGCGATCGCCAGGCGGATGCCGGGCGCACTGTCGGCGATGCCATTCGGTGCGGCCCCGTAGTCGTCGACGGCGAAGATGTGGTGCGTGCTGGATGCCGGCGGCACGGCGGCGGATGCGGCGAACGGCGACGCCACGCCGATCGCGGCTCCGGCCAGAATTCCGGCGGTGCCGGCGATGAACGTACGACGGGTGAACTCGGACATGTCCGCTCCTCCACGGTGAGGGATGCCCCGACGCCCGCCGGGACCCCGACAGTGCAACACATGGGTCAACGGTTGCGCAAGCATCCCGCTTGCGAGGACGACTCAATCGAATGCGCACTTGACAGCGTGGGTCCCGGTGGTCGAAGGTTGTGAGCAACCGGTTGATCAATCGGGAAACCCGACAGGAGCTTCAAAGATGAAATCCACACGTCTTCTGGTGCCCGCTCTCGCGGGAACCGTCACCCTCGGGCTCGCGCTCTCCGGATGCGGCGCCGCCACCCCGTCCGACGAGTCGGGCCCCGTCACGATCAGCATCGGCGACGTCCCCGGCGCGGATCAGCCCGAGCTGCGCGCCCTCGTCGAGGATCAGGTCGCGGCGTTCGAGAAGGCGAACCCCGACATCACCATCGAGCTCAGCGAGAGCAAGTGGGACGCGACGGGGTTCCAGGCGATGGTGGCCGGCGGCACGATGCCGACCCTGCTCGGGGTTCCCTTCACCGAACCCGCGACGCTGATGCGCAACGGCCAGATCGCCGACATCACGGACGCCCTCGACACGGTCGGTTTCGCCGACACCCTGAACCCCACGGTCACGCAGGTGGTGACCGACGACGACGACCGCATCTACGGCGTGCCGCTCGACGTCTACTCGGTGGGGCTGGCGTACAACCGCGCGCTCTTCGAGGCCGCGGGACTCGACCCCGACAAGGGACCGGCCACCTGGGACGAGGTCCGCGAGTACGCGAAGAAGATCGCCGACACATCGGGTGTCGCCGGCTACGCGACGTACTCGATCGAACACGTGGGCGGTTGGATGACCACGGCCGGCGCCTACAGCTTCGGCGCCACCCTCGCGAACGAGGACGGCACCGAGGCGACCCTGGATGACCCCGGCATGGTCGACTACCTCGACCTCGTGAGCGACATGCGCTGGGAGGACCAGTCGATGGGAAGCAAGTTCCTGTACGGCTTCAACGACCTGATCCAGGACTTCGCGGCCGGCAAGGTCGGCATGTTCCTCAGCGTGTCGCAGCACTTCCCTGCGGCGGTGCAGCAGTTCGGCATGAACCCGGACGACTACGGCTTCACCTCCATCCCCGAGCACGACGGCGCGCAGCGCACACTCCTCGGCGGTGCCGTGGAGGTGTTCAACCCGCGCGCCAGCGAGGCCGAGATCGAGGCCGGGCTGCGGTGGATCGAGTTCAACAACTTCCGCGCGTACACCGACAAGGACGTGGCGGTGGAGACCGTGAAGAAGAACGTCGACGCCGGCAGCCTCATCGGCGTTCCCGGTCTCTCGCCGTTCGATCCCGCGGTCCGTGCCGAGTACGAGTCGTGGGTGGGCGAGTACTACAACGTGCCCGTCGAGCAGTTCCGCGGCTACAGCGACGTCATGGACGACCAGGAGTTGGTGCCGGAACCGACCAGCCAGCCGCAGCAGGTGTACGGCGAGCTCGACACCGTGCTGCAGAAGGTGCTGAACGAGCCCGACCAGGACATCCCCGCGCTGCTCGTCGCAGCTCAGGATGCGGTCAACACCAAGCTCGCGCGGTAAGCGGTCACAGTCGGCGGCGCCCGCGCCCGGCGCCGCCGACCTCGAGGGAAGAAGCAGTCATGGTCAGCACGTCGCCCCCCACTCTCGCACCGATGAATCCGGAGTCGAGCGCCCCGGCCTCCGTCTCCCGGGGCGCTCCCCCGCGCCGCCGACGTTCCCTGGCGCGGTGGTACCGCCGGGGCGGGCTCGTGCCGGTGCTCTTCGCCGTGCCGGGCGTGCTCGCCTTCGCCTACTTCTCCTGGGGTCCGATCGTGTCCGGCGCGATCATGGGCTTCCAGCGCACCAACCTCATCGACGACCCGACCTGGGTGGGACTGTCGAACTTCGCCTACGTGCTGTCCGACCCGGTACTCCCCCAGGCCGTCGCGAACACCGTCTACTTCGCGGTGCTCGGAATGGTCTTCGGCTTCCCCGCGCCGTTGGTGCTCGCCGTCTACATGGCCGAGCTGCGCCGCAGCCGCGCCCTGTTCAACACCCTCGCGTACCTCCCGGTCGTCATCCCCCCGATCGTGGCGATCCTGCTCTGGAAGTACTTCTACGACCCGTCTCCCCACGGGCTCTTCAACGAGATCCTCGGCACCGTCGGCCTGGGGCCCTTCCCCTGGCTGAACTCCAGCGCGACCGCGATGCCCTCCATCGTGCTGGAGGTGATCTGGGCGACGGCCGGCGGCACCGCCATCATCTATCTCGCGGCCATCACCGCGGTGAAGCCCGAACTCTACGAAGCCGTGGAGATCGACGGCGGGGGCATCTGGCGGCGCCTCTGGCACGTCACCCTCCCGCAGTTGCGCGGCGTCATCCTCGCCCTCGTGCTGCTGCAGCTCATCGGCACCCTTCAGGTCTTCACCGAGCCCTACGTGTTCACGGGCGGCGGTCCGGACAACGCGACCGTGACGGTGCTCATGCTCATCTACAACTACGCGTTCCAGTACGGCGACTACGGCGCCGCGACCGCCCTGTCATTCCTGCTGGCCGTCGCCCTCGCCGTGGTGTCCGTCTGCTACCTGCTCGCCACCCGGAAGTGGAGCAAATCGTGACCGAGACCCGCCTGGTGACCGTGCGCCCGACGCGCGTGCGCCGCCGCCAGCCCGACGAAGCGGAGCGCTCGGCCATCTCCGACGCCGACCGACGCCGTCCGAGTGTGCGCACCACCATGACGACCCTTCAGATCGCGTTCTTCGCCTTCCTCGTGATCGCCGGCGTGGGCCCGATCCTGTGGCTGGCGAAGGCGGCGCTCTCGACGACGCAGGACACGATCAGCCAGCCCTTCGCCTGGTTCCCGAGCGGCGTGCAGTGGGGCAATCTCGCCGCCGCGTGGGAGCAGATCCAGGTCGGCAGATACCTCGCGAACACGGCCGTCATGGCCCTCGGATCCACGGTCGCCACCGTGCTCGTGACCGCCTCGCTCGCGTACGTCATCAGCATCCTGCGCCCCCGGTGGGCCAACGTCCTCTCCGGCGCGATCCTGGTGACCCTCTTCGTGCCGGGGGTGATCTCGCTGGTCCCGCTGTATCTCACCGTCGTCGACCTCCCGCTGGTCGGCGGCTCGATCGTCGACACCTACTGGGCGGTGTGGCTTCCGGCCGCCGCCAACGCGTTCGCCGTGCTCGTCGTGACCCGCTTCTTCGACGAGATCCCGCGGGAGATCATCGAAGCGGCGCGGGTCGACGGCGTCGGACCCTTCCGGATGTTCTTCGTGATCGTGCTCCCCTTCTCGAAGTCGATCCTCGGGGTCATCGCGGTGCTGACGATCCTGAACAGCTGGAAGGACTTCCTCTGGCCGATGCTGGTGCTTCCGAGCAGCGAGCTGCAGCCCATCTCCGTCGCCCTCGCGCGGATCGCCGGCAAGACCGACCTCAGTCTGCAGATGTCCGCCATGCTGCTCGGTCTGCTGATCCCGATCGCCGTGTTCCTGATCTTCCAGCGCCAGATCCTGAAAGGTGTCAGCATGTCTGGTGGGGTTAAGGGATGACGACGGAAGGCCGACATGGGTAAGAAGGGCGTGACCCTCAAGGACGTGGCCGCCGTGGCCGGGGTGTCGACGTCGATCGTGTCGCGCGTGCTGAACGGTGGCGGTCGCGTGTCCCCCGCCACCCGGGAGGCCATCCTCGAGGCGGCGCAGCGGCTCGACTTCCGCCCGAACGCGCTCGCCCAGTACTTCGCTCTCGGGCGCAGCTTCACGGTCGGTCTGCTGACCGAGAACTCGACCGGCATCTTCTCGATGCCGGTGATCGCCGGCGTCGCGAGCGAGCTGAGCCGGCACGATGTGGCCGCCATGATGTACGACGACGGACGCGAGGGGGCGGCGAGAGCCGAGAACATCAAGAAGCTGCGTGCGCGTCACGTCGACGGGGTCATCGTGGTCGGCGACGGCAACGAGGTGCCCCTGCGCTCGGTGACCGCCGATTTCGACGTGCCGGTGGTCTACGCCCACGGCATCACCGACACCGAGACCGATGAGGTGGTGCTGCCCGATGACCGCATGGCGGGGCGCCTCGCCGCCGAGCACCTCCTGTCGCAGGGTCGACGACGTATCGCGTACATCACGGCGCATCGGGCGTCGGATGCCGTGACGCGCCGCCTCGCGGGTGCCGACGCCGTGTTCGCCGACGCCGGTGCGCCCGTGCCCGAGACCCGGCGCGAGTTCGGCGACTGGTCGGGCGCGTGGGGATACCGCGCCGCGGAGCGGCTGCACCGCGAAGACCCGTCGATCGACGGAATCGTCTGCGGGAACGACCTCATCGCGCTGGGCGCGGCCCGGTACTTCGTGACCCATGGCGTGCGGGTTCCCGAAGACGTGGGCCTGGTCGGTCATGACAATTGGGTCAAGTACTCCGACTCGGAGGCTCGCTTCCTCACCACGATCGACCCCCGGCTCGTCGACGTGGGCGTGGCGGCCACGGACCTCCTCGTGCGCCTGATCAACGATCAGCCGACCGACGATGCCGTGCGCGATGTGCCCTGCGAGCTCGTCCTCGGTTATTCGTCGGGCGCCCGCCGCGCTCCGGACGGGCAGCAGCTGCCCTTCGTCTGACCTCCGGGGTCACCCGCCGACGCCGGTGACCTCGGAGAGCCGCACATCGGCGTCGCGCGTCGCGAGCCACGTCGATCCGGAGTGCTCGCGGACGCGAAGCCCCACGACCGAGACGTCCGACGCCGCCCCGACGAACACGGCCGCACGTGCCGTCTGCTCGACCTCGTTGTCGCGGAGCGAGATCCGCCGATGCTCGCGCGCCGAGGCCGGACCGTTCTCGGCGGAGAACAGCTCGATCATGATCGTGGCCGCGGAGTGCGGCCACGTCTGCAGAGAAGCATCGTGCGGCGTGGACGTGAAGGTGTTGCCGACGATCTCGACGTCTCGGGATCCGAGCGGACCCTCCGCCCATCCCGGGTCGTTCGCGATCCAGAGTCCGCACCCCGACAGCCGGTCGAACCGGCAGTCGGCGACGATGCCCGCGCTCGCCTTGAGGCGGATGCCGATACCGCGGAAGTCGTGGAATCGGCATCCGTCGATGCGGAAGCCCGGGAGTGCGTTGGAGCGGTTGTACACCGCGATACCAACCCCGGCCGTGTCGGGCAGTCCCGCCGAGAGACGCGCACGCGTGGGCTCCGTCTCCCCCACGGCGTCGACCGTGGTCTCGGCGATGACCGCGCCCGTCGACGGCTCCACGAACTGCAGCACATCCCCCGCCTGCACGGGGCCGCTGCCCTCAAGGACGATCGTCCGGGAGTCGCGCTTCTCCGCGACCGTCATCGCATGCACGTACAGATTGATGCCATCGTCGTGCATGCCTTCGAAACGGCATCCGATGATCTGCGGCCCGCGCCGCCCACCCTGACAATGCACCGCATCGGCATTGGTGCTGATCCATCGAGATGTACCGGGGCGCCGAGCGACGGTCAGTCGGTCGAGCAGCAGGCCGGAGGTCTCGTGGGCGAGGACCGCCGCGCACGGGGACGCATGGATCGTCACCTCGCGGATCGAGACCTCTCCGCAACGGTCGAGGCGGATGCCGTGACGGTCGCCACGGTGCCCGACGACGAATCCGTCGCCCACCTCGATGTCGGTCATCCAGGCACGATCACTCGGCTCGACGGTGACGAGGAATGCCCCGTCCTCGCCGGGGACGCTCTCGTACTCGATCATGAACGTCTGTCGCACCCCCGCCTTGAGCGCTCCGTCCCCGGCATCGCGGAGCGTGCCGTAGCCCGAGCCGACGAACAGCACGCGGTCCGTGAAATCGGGATAGCCCTCGGCCGGGAGGAAACGGAATGCGCCGGCGGCGCCATCGACCGCGACCACGGTCCCCTGGGTGAAGGACGGCGCCGCATAGTCGATCGTGAACCCGCGCAGGGTGATCGCGCGCGAGCCCCGCACGTCGATCGCACCCCGGTGCGGGTCGGTGAACAGCAACTCCGCCCCTTCCCCCTCCACGGCGATCCGCGCGGCGTCGTCGATCACGATGGCGGACTCGTCGACCTCGGGAGACCCCGGCGCGATGCGGTGCAAGCCGGGCGCCAGCCGCACGCGGGCCGAACGGGAGTCGTCGGCTCGCGTCCACGCGACGGCGTCGGCGATCGCCCGTCGCAGTGCCGCTCCCCCGTCGTCCGTCGCCGGCACCGTCAGATCTCGCACGGCCCCCTGACTGATTCCGCTCACCATTCGACGTAGCTCCCGTCTCGTGCGTCGCTCCACCACAAGGCGAGCGTGGGTGCGACATCCGCCGCCCGCTCGCGGACGAGGTCCTCGTCGATCTCCACGCCGAGTCCGGGCCCCGTCGGCACGGGCAGATACCCCTGTTGCGGCATCCACTCGTCGCGGTTGACGACGTAGGCATGCTCGTCGTCCCTCAGCCGCGCGAAGTCGATCATCGTCTCCTGCACAGCCGCATTGGGCAGTGCAGCGTCGACCTGCACGCAGGCCGCGAAGGCGACGAGCCCGAGCGGGCAATGCGGCGCGAGCTGCACGTCGAACACCTCGGCGAGCGCGCCGATGCGCAACACCTCGGAGATGCCGCCCGCGTGCGAGACGTCGGGCTGCGCCAGCGCGATGCCCGCCCGCAGCACGGGTTCGAACTCGGCGCGGGAGTAGAGGCGCTCGCCGGTGGCCAGGGGCGTGGAGGTGCTGCGGACGAGGTCGCCGATGAGCGCGGAGTGCTCGGGTCGCAGGGGCTCCTCCACGAACGCGAGCCCGAGGTGCTCGGTCCGCGCGAGGAAACGACGCGATTGCGGTACCGAGAAGCGCCCGTGCAGGTCGACGGCGATATCGACGGCATCCCCGACGGTCGCGCGCAGCTCCTCGAGCTCGTCGACCCAGCGCTGCATCGTCTCCTCGGTGTCGATGAACCGCACGGGTTCGGTCGGCGCCACCTTCACCATCGTGTACCCCTCGGCGGCGAGCTCGCTCGCCCGCACCGGGTCTCCCATCCGTCCGTCGACGTTCGCATGTCTGTACAGCCGCACATGCGTGCGCACGGCTCCACCCACGAGCTCGTGCACGGGGACGCCGTGCCGGCGACCGGCGAGGTCCCACAGCGCCTGGTCGATTCCGGCCACCGCAGAGGCCATCACCGGCCCTCCGCGATAGAAGCCGCCGCGGGTGAGAACCTGCCAATGCGCGGTGATGCGACGGGGGTCCTTCCCCACCAGGTAGTCGGCCATCTGCGCGACGACCGCGGCGACGGGTCCGACCCAGGTCTCGAGCGTCGCCTCGCCCCACCCCACCAGGTCGGAGTCCGTGCCGATGCGCACGAGCAGACGACGATCGCCGAGCGCGAAGGTCTCGACCGAGGCGATGCGCACGGATCAGCCCGCCGTCTCGGCGAGCGGAACCGGCTCGATCAGGTGCGCGGCGACGAAGCCCAACAGGCGCTCCGCGCGTTCGGTACTCACGGGCACCGTGCGACCAGGGAAGCTCTGCCTCCGCGGCACGTCGACGGCGTACGTGTCGAGGAGGTCCTCGGTGTCGAACGGGACGAGAGTCTGCGGCGCCGCGAGCTGCACCACCAGTGCACCGTCGACGGGAGCATCGAGGCTCCGGGAGATGACGTGGGCGGCGTCGCGCACGTCGAGGTACGACCACCCGAGCTTGACGCCCTGCGCGGGGTCGCGCGTCCACTCCTCGGCGACGACGCGCAGTTCCTCTGGTCCGTCGGTCCAGGGGAAGCGCAGCGCCACGATGGACATCCCCCACCGGCTGGCGACCATCCGTGCGGTGAGCTCGTCGGAGTACTTCGACAGCGAGTACGCCTCGTCATGCACGGGCGGCAGCTCTTCGTCGATCGGGAAATAGGCGGGAAGCACGTCGTGGTGATTACCCGGGACCCCGGAGGCCTGGATGCTGCTTGCGATGACGGCGCGACGGATGCCGCGTTCGGCTGCGCGCACCAGCACGGCGAAGGTCGAGACGACGTTGGTCGTGTAGACCTCGTAGGGGGTGCCGTGATCCCAGTGCGGGACGGCCGCGAGATGCACGACGGCGTCGACCCCCTCGAGCGCCGCGTCGACGTCGGCTTCGTCGGTCGCATCACCCACGCGCAGCTCGGCGTCCTGCGAGGTCAGGTGGCGGAACCGCGGCGCGAGTGCGACCACCCGCCAGCCATCTGCACGCAACCGCGCCACGGTCGCGCGGCCGATCCTGCCGTCGGCTCCCGTCACCAGGACGCTGCGGGGGGTGTTCGTCATCTTCGACCTCTGCTCTCCGGAATGGTTCACCGGTTGCTCAATACCGTAGCGCAGATAGGTCCGATCATCCATGCCTGGTGAGCAATCGCTGACCCAAGCTGATCAGCGCGACCGCAGCGACACCGAGACGCGCCATTCGGCCGCCTGCCCCGCGCTGAGGCGCAACACTCGCCCGTGCCGCCCCGCACGCTCCAGCGAGTCGTACCAGCCGGTCGACGGTTCGAAGGCCACGACGTCTTCCGCGGCGAACCTCGCGCGATCGATCCACACGCCCAGGGCTCGGACGCCCTCCCCCTCCCACCGGAGGTCGAGACCCCCGCCGTCGCGGCGGTCGATCCTCGCCCAGCGGGGAGACTCCTCAGGATCGACGTAGTACTTGACCGCATCGCCGGGAAGGCGCGGCGCGTTGATCGTCGCCTCCGGCGAGCGCGGTTCCCGCACCGCCGCTGAACCCGACACGGCCCAGAGCGGCGACCGCGCATCCACCGTGATGTGGTCCTCCGGGCCCACGCAGAAGAGCGGGTGGGCGGCCCACAACACCTCCGTAGCCTCCGCACCGGCCTCCGCCCGATAGGACAGCGTGAGCGTCCCGTGCGGCGAGATGGCCACTCCCCGCTCGAAGCGGACGCCGACCGACGGGATGTCCACCGCCAGCCGGTCGGGGGCGACGCGGCGCCACGCGCGATCCCACACATCGCCGTGATCCGCCGCCACCCGGCCCCGCAGCGTCGTCGAACGCTCGATCGTCGGCACGCACTCGTCCCACCCGCACATCTCTGCGTGCTCGAACGGCGTCCCGGGCGGGAGGAGCGTGCTCCCGTCGCCGGGCGTCAACCATTCGCGCCCACGCGAGTCCCGCAGCGACGCGATCTTCCCGCCCCTGCCCGGCACCACCACGATCGATGTCCCGCCGGCCGAGTAGCGCACCGCGTCCATTCCGCGCCACTCGACGTCTTCGCATCTCACGACCCGCCCGCGTGCGGCCACCACTCCAGCGCGCGCAGGCGCGTGCGAATCGCGGCTGCCACCACCGCATCCCCCGCAGCGCTCAGATGCACGTCGTCCGATCGGAGGTGGGCCGCCGCAACGCGGTCGACGGACGGCGCCGCACCGACGAGCGCACTCTGCACGTCGACGAATCGGTCGCCGAAGCGCCGCGACAGCTCGACATTCAGCGCGTCGACCACGCGCGCACCGGGCGAACCCGCCGGCTCGAACGCGGCGGCATGCACGCCGAGCACCAGCGCGCGGGCACCGGGACCCGATGCCGCGACGATCGCCTCGACATCGGACACCACCTCCCTGCCGGCGTTGTTGCGCCCGCACCACACGATCACGACGGCACGGCTCGGCACCTTCAGCGGGTGCGCGCGGAAGGCATGGCGCGCACCGGGAACGGCGTGACGCGGGTCGTCCGGACGGAAGCTCCACCCGTCGTGCGCCGACGCGCTCACCCGACGCTCGAGCACGCCCTCTCGATCGCCGAGAACACCCCGCATCCTCAGGTCGTCCATGCCCTCGTCGATGTGCTCGCGCACCGTACCCGGCACGGGATCGGGCCGCAGGGCGATGCCACCGTCCGGCAGGGCCTCGTCCTCCACGACGTGGATCGTGCGCGCGCCGACGCGCACGGCGATCTCCGTCGACGTCTGACCCGAGCGCCCCTCTCGCTGCAGCGACCATCCCGTCTCAGCGCTGAGCCTGTCCGGCCACGTGCCGTTCTCCGTGAGCGAGTCTCCGATGACGACCAGCGTCGTCATCCGGGGATCTCGCCCTCGAGCATCCGCGCCAGTCCGTCGGCGATGAACTCGCCGGTCAGGAGATGACCTCTGTCGTCGGGGTGGTTGATGCCGTTCGCCAGGAGGGTCCAGTACGGGAGCCCCTCCTCGCGGAGCCGTTCCCATCGTGATGAGACGTCGATCAGCGCCAGACCGCGCCGCTCCGCGTACTCTCGCACGAAACGCACGTAAGGACGCCCGTCGTCCGCCTCCTGCGACTCGTTCATCGTGGCGCGCATCGCGAACGTCGGCGTCAGGAGCACGACCTCGCTGCCGAGTGCGTGAAGCCGCGCGACCACCTCGTCGTAGGCGGGCTCCCATTCACTCGAATCCAGGTAGGCGTCGTTCAGGAACTCGACGACGGTCACGTGCGGAGCCGCCGACACCACCCTTTCCCAGTCGCACGTGGAGTCATCGGGATCGAGCCAGTGCACGGAGCGCGAACCGCCCGTCGCCGCGGTGTGCGCCTCGACCTCGGGATGGGACTGCCGCAGACGACGCATGGCCACCGCGCGGAACGTGGACTCCTCGGAGGAGGCGTCGCCGCCCTCGGTGATCGAGTCGCCGAGGAAGAGCAGGCGCAGGGCTCCGTGGTCGACCCGTCGCGCGGCGGCGCGCGGAAGCCGCCCTCTGTAGGCCGGCCCCGCATCCGCCCTCGCGGCGGTCACGGCGAAGGTCCGAGGCCCGTCCGCTCGGTCGTCGATGAGCACGTGGGCCTCGACGATCTCCCCGGCGCGCGGCCCCGGCGGGCGCGGATTGGTCAGGTGGGAGACTCCCCGCACTCGTCGACGAGCGCCGGTGGCCCCCTCACGCACGATGCTGTCGAGACGCAGCAGTGCGTATCGGTAGCTGAGCGTCACCGCCACGGGCGCCGCATCGGCGGCGGGCAGACAGAGCGTGCCGAACACCCTGTCGAGAACATAGTCGACTCCTTCGCGCAGCACCTCGCCGCCGCGGCGCACGACGAGCGACGAGGAGTCGAGCGCGTACGGCGCAGGCGTGCCCACCTGTCCGCGGAACGGCACGAGGATACCCCGGGGCACGTATCGGCCCGTCCAGACGTCGGTCGAGAACGGCGGCAGCTGCGCCGGCTCGTCGCGCACGAAGCGCAACTCGGGTGGCTCACTCGCAGGCAGGGCGGCGTCGTCGGAGGGCATGCGGATCCTTTCGTCACCGCGAGTCTGGCATATTCGAACTATCGATGCTACGTTCCGGTTATTTGAATATGCAAGGAGGCATGTCATGGATGCAACAGACCCCACGATCAGTCGCCGCGGGCTTCTCATCGGCACCGCCGCCGGAGGTGTCGCCCTGGCTTCCTCGGCTCTGACCCCTGCGGCGGCCACCGCGGCCCCCGGCTCCGGCGGCCCCTCTCCCGCCGGCGGCGGTGGCCCCCGCCGGGACTTTCCCGTATCCGCGTACGGCGCCGTTCGGGGACAGACGGACAGCGGACCCGCCATCCGCCGGACGATCGCGGACGCGATGGCCTGAACGGCGGCCGGCGCGAAGAACTCTGCCCGCGTCCTCTTCGCCCCCGGCGTCTATCGGATCGG
>DAMDKH010000002.1:0-16644 GCA_032099965.1 Microbacterium sp. | reverse complement strand
CGACGACGGCACCCCGTCCTGGTACGCCATCGAACTCACGGGGACGGCGCGGATCGCGCTCGTCGGCGACCGCACGGAGCTCCTCATGCTCGACCCGCACAAAGGAGCGATAGCCATCACTCGGTCCACCGGCGTGACCGTGCGGGGGATCACCATCGACTACGAGACGCCGCCCTTCACACAGGGAGTCGTTCGCGCCGTCGATCCGGTCTCCGCCACCTTCCAGCTCGAGGTGCTGCCGGGGTTTCCCACCCTCGCCGACCGGACGCTCTTCGCTGGCTCGGGCTACGGGACCCTGCACGACGCGACGACCGGGAAGTTCAAGCGCGGCGTACAGTCCACGTTCTCCGTCTCCTATGCCGCAGCGGCGAGCGCCGACGGGTGGTGGACGTTCACGGTCGACCCGGCTCATCGGGGTCGGATGTCGGACATCGCGGTCGGCGACGGGTTCGCCACCGGTTACCGCGGCGAACGCAACGGCATCGCTCTGCACCAGTCCGCGGACACGACGCTGGAAGACCTCGTGATCCACGCGGCGCCGGGCGCGGCCGTCATCTCGAACAACTCCGAGGCGACCGTGCTTCGCCGTTCGACGGTCGACGTCCGCCCCTCCTCCGGTCGATGGGTCAGCACGAACGCCGACGGCTACCACCACCATGGCGGGCGGCGTGGCCCGACCGTCACCGGCAATCGCTTCGCGCGCCTCCACGACGACGGCATGAACGTGTACTCGCAACTGCGCGTGCTCGACGCGCTCGGCGCAGGCGGCACGCGACTGCACCTCTCCGGTGGCTCGGCGGAGATCGGGGTCGGGGACCTGCTTCAGATCGTGCGGTCCTCCGACGGGACCGTGCGGGGAACCGCGACGGTCACGACCGTCGAGGGAGACCCCCGCGCCGCGACCCCTCTCGTCGCCACGATCGCGACCGCGGTGGCGGGCGTCGAAATCGGCGACCACGTGTTCAACCGTTCGTACGCGGCATCCGGATTCACGATCACCGACAACGTCTTCGAGGAATGCCGTGGCCTCGGCGTGCGCATGAAGGCGAGCGACGGAGTCATCACCCGGAACCGCCTCAGCGACCTGACCAACTGGGGCATCTGGATCGCGAACGACACCGCCTACGGCGAGGGCCCGATCGGGTCGGAGAACGTGGTCGTCAGCCGCAACACGATCAGCCGGGTGTGCCTCGACCAGACGCTGGTGCCGTGGCCCTCCTCTTCCGCGGCGATCATGCTGCAGCACTTCACCGCCTCGTACACCCCGGGGGTGACGCGGGTGCACAGGAACATCGCCATCAGCGACAACACCGTCGAGGACGCCCCGCGCTTCGCGGTGTATCTGGGCGCGGCGACCGACGCCACGGTCGCGAAGACCACGATCACCGAGACGGCGGGCAACCCTCGAGCGGATCAACCGACGGCGCATTTCGGCCTGGAGAACCTGAAGAACGCCCTGGTGATGCGCGCGACGATCACCGATCGGCAGTCCCCCGCGCGCGCGGCGGTCTGGCGGGGGCCTCACCTCGAGAACACCACCGTGATGCAGGTCCCCGGGGCCTGACGCCGAGATGCTCGGATCTCCACGAGACGCCCGAGCCGGTGCCGCAGACCATACAGACCTCGACCCACGCCGCGCCGGCGACTCGACATCGGGCCTCCCTCCTGAGAGGGTGGGCCGATGAATCGACGGCGTTTCTCTCCCAAGGTCGCGTGGGGACTCCTGATCTTCGGAGTCGTCTACGGCATCCTCTGCACCGTGTTGATCCTCACCGGCGTGCTCGGCCCCACCCTGTGGTTCACCGTCGCTGCGATGGCGTTGCTCGCGCTCTCCTCCGGGATGCAGCTCGCCGGGACCCGGCGGCGCGACGACCGCGGCTGACCCCGCGACATTCGCCGTCCGCCGCCGCTGCCGCCGGGTGGCGGCGGACGCGGAGTGAACGCGATACGAACGAGCCCCCGTCGGCACACCGTGAAGAGGTGCCGACGGGGGCTCGAGGATCGCCGCGGGATCATCCCGCCGAGTCCACCCGGGTGTACGTCGCCAGAGAAGTAGACCCTCAATCACGCCCTTGATCCACGTGGTTCCGGCACTCTGCACGACTCATGCCGCCGCGCTCCGCTCAAGCAACTTGACCCTGAGAGAGGCGGCTCGCCCGTCCTTCACAGGGCCGGCTCCGACGCCCGTTGCATCCGGTCGCCTTCCGGACCTTGCTCATGCCACGACGGACGTTCGACCTACGCACGACATTGGCTCGCGAATGTGGTCCTTCATGCACCCAGATGTCGGCACGCTATCAGCGACTCCCGCTCGCCGCCTCTGTTATCCCTTCCGCAGCAGGCCGGAGCATAACCAACAGGGCCCTCAGCCGTTCGAGAACTTCGTCGTACCCGAGAATCGTCACGGTTGACAGCGCGGTTCGGTACCGGACGAACGAGTCACGTTGCTGCGGCGAAAGCGAGGATACTCTACCGACGATTACCGCCCCGCGCACATCGTTCCAAGGATCGAGATCGACCTCCGGGGTCCGCGCAAGACGTAGCGACAGCTCTTGCGGAATGGCAGCCATTTGCGATTGCACCTGAGCGATCGCGCCGCTCAAGTCTCGATGAAGCGCGTACACGCCCGAGGTCTCGTTCCCTCGATACGACGTTGGCTCCATGATGGCGGCGCCAGGGGTTTTGATCTCAACGACGACAGCGGTGCGAGTCACCGCATTCGCGCATAGAAAGTCTGCGATGCGTGCGCCGCCACCGGTGAGGTCGCCACCGCGGAGATGGGCCTGCGCTCTGAGCATCACGATCGGCATCGCAAAGAGTTGCTGAAGTGCGAAGTGGTTCGAATCGAAGAACCGCTGCCAGTGCGGCTCATCGCTCGAATGCGGCCCCGCGAGCGCTCGCTCAAACTGATCGATGAGGGACTCGAGCGACACAAGCTCGATGTCCGTCCGAAGCTGCCCAAAGCGCTCGGGCGCTTCTCGCGCCACCGACGGAGCGACGGCCGAGACTTGGTCGACAAGCGCTTCACGATCGGCGGCGGTTAAGACGTGCCCAGTATGAATCTCTTCGGTGAGCTTCTGCACCATCTCGTTGCGTCCGTACTTAACTTCGACAGACGGAAGTCCGAGTAGGTCAGCAACGGCATTATGGCGCTCAGCCTCGTTGACTCGACTTGCTGCCGTGCGACTTCGACCCTTGTTTCGGTCGACAGCGGCGCGATAGTCCTCGAACCGCCGCAACGAAACACGAAACACCTCTCCATCCCCCGACTGCCCCTCGGCGCCGTTGCTCGTGAAGGATAGAACCGACCCCGTGGCGTGCTTTTCAATCGTTTGCGCAAAAGCTCTGTAGTGACGATGAATCCCAAGACCGTAGGCGTAGAAAACGTTGAACCCCTGCGGAAGGCCAACCGCACGTAGCAACCCGAAGCGCTCGCTCATCTCCGAATGTTCAGCTGGGCTCCACTCGTAATCCTCGAGCCGAATCTCTCGGATGCGGTCGAACTGGTGACGGAGCGCATCCCGCTCGATGGTTCGCGGAAAGATCCGCAGAACCCTGGATTGCGGGGCGAATCTCATCATCTCCAGCACCTCAGAGCTGGCGCCCACCGGCGTCCAACGAAGGACGGTCTCATCCCCGTCGACCTCAGTAGAAATCGAGCCATATCGATCATCGAGTTCCAGCTCAGGGCTCCACATATCGCTAGGGTCTGGAATACTCATGCTCATCTACGCCTCCCGAGATGCCGCCTAGCCACTTCCGTCGATCCTGCCAGACTCAGACGCCTACTTGCTCCGATGCGCACGTGGTCGCTGCTAGGCGGGACACGCGTCGGCTCGGGACCCAAAGATTGATGCCCCTTCGGGATCCCAGGGACGGCTGATATTCCGACTAACACTGCGGCGGTGCCGCCTGCAGTTCGATGATCACCATGGCCTCCCGATCGCGGCGCCACGCCGACATTCCTGGATCAGAGGTGACCGTGCTCTTATCTCGAGTTACGTCGAGCTGTGCGCATATGGCCGCGAAGGGCATCACGAGCCTCAGCTCGTCCCTTGTCCCTCTAAGTTCAGGGTCTGCATGGCCGTGCGATAGTGAACGGCCTGCCAGTTCGCGACAGCGGTCTGCGCTCTCGGAAGATGGATGGCGTACCTCGGCGCATACTCCTGGAGAACGGAGTCTGCAACGATCTTCTCGGCGTCAGCAAGCGTGCTGGCGGCGATCGACGGTCCGACGAGATCCGAGAACTGAGGCGTCAGATCCAGAAGTTGTGCTCGCACTGCCCGGCACACGTCCGCTGGTTCGTTGGTATTCCGTATGCGTCCTCGCACCGCGAGAACAGCCATTCTCTCCTCGATTAGACGTCCCAATTCAGCCACAAAGCGGCACTCATGCGCCGCAACGACGAGAAGCGAGAGCTCGCGGCCGCCCACCTCAGCCTTCCACTCAGCCAAGCGTGCCGGCGGAAGCGCTGCTAATTGCATTCCAAGGTGGAGGTCTGACAGCGACTCAAGGGTCGCCCTCACCTCCTTCGTGATGACGATGGCCTCGTCAAGGTGCAACCAAGCGTCGCGCCATTCTTTGAGCACCACCTGGCGGGCGGCCCTCGCGTCGGCTGACGTCTCGATTCGTCTCGTGAGCATGAAAAGCACGAAGCCTAGCCCGACCGTAGTTATGAGTCCCACGAGCAGGTCCGGCACGAAGCTGGCCCATGCCCCCTCTACAGTCACCGACGCAGCGATAGCCTCAAATAACAAGAGGTCACCGACCATGACTGCCGAGAGCAGGGCAATCATCGCCAAGACTCTGAGCGCACTCGTTCTCCCCACCAGTGCATGCTACCGAGTCGCATTCCCCCGGATAGTGCGCCTCTCACCTTCTCCCACACCCGGCACTCTCATCTCAGATCGCATGAGTCGGCGTTGTTCTCTGCGCGCCGAGGGCATCAGGTCGCTTCGAGCTCATCGGCCCATCAAAGGTCCTCTTCTCGGCTCGGTGTGAAAGCCGATCCGTTCGGCACTGTGCCCGTTTCGCACACGATTCGTGGGACCGCACATGCGGCGTCGCCACCGCGAATGCGCGCCGTCGTGGCCACTGCTACCGTCAGGTCCGACATCTTCACCTGCTCGAAAGGCACCCCGTGAACACCTCGAAGAGCGGCGCAACCGTTGCGCTCCTCGCATTCCTCGGCCTCAGCGCCGTCGGTTGCTCCTCCCCCGCGGCCGAGAACAACTCCTCCTCTTCGAACGAGGCGAAGGCCCCGGATGCTGAGCAGGTCGAGGAGGCACCCGAGCCGGTCAGCCTGAACGGCGAGTGGAAGCAGAACAACTCCAACGACCCGGAGAACAACTGGCAGGCCGCGACGATCACCGGCAACACCATCGAGGTGTACTGGGTGGGCGACGCGGGTGACTCGAAGTCCCTCTACTGGGCGGGCACCGTCGAGGTTCCGGCAGAGGGTGAGTCGTTCACCTTCGACTCCGTCAACGACACCGCGAAGACCGACTCCTCGATGCTGGCCTCGGGCGACGCGACCAAGACCTTCACGTACGAGAACGACGAGCTCAGCTACGAGGTCACGGCGATGGGCACGACGATGACGGTGCGCCTGAGCCGCCAGTAGTCGTCTCTGCCAGGAAGCCCCCGACGGGAGATCTCGGGGGCTTCCTTCTATGTGCAAGTGCTCGCCGAAGTACCGTCGCATCGCTGCAGTTCAGGCGCACCATGTGGTCATCAGCTTCTTTCCCCGCACCGCGCAAAGCGCGGGCCTTGGCCGCTTCGTGACTAACAGGTTCCGGTCGAAAGGTCGCAGACCCGTGGCGCAAACGACAACCCGTCCGAGTTTCCCCGCGAGTCTGTTCTGATCGAACCATCGCAGGGTGCGGGCAGATGCGGCCGCAACCTCGGCGAAGGCGCTAACGGGCCTCACAGCGTTGGTCGAAGAGGGACCAGCCACGCTTCAGGAGGCGGTATGAGCCGAGGAATGGTTCTGCAACGAGCTCCGGCGCACCGCCGGCCTTGCCCTCGCCGATGCCGGTGCGTCGATCCGCGGGACCGAACGCCGCTCTCTGGAAGAGTGACCAGCCGAGCACATGGGCATCCGCGCTCATCTCTCGCCACAGTCCACGAAGAGCCTCACGGGAACTTCTATCAGGGAAGGTGATGTCGACGGCGGTACCGATTACTTCGGTGAGGTTCAGCGTCGCCGCGGTGGTCTTGCGTGCTGACACCTGGGCGCGGCGTTCGGCCAACCAGAGCTGTTGGTCGGCTAGTCGAGCGCGGTCCTCGACCTCGAGATCTGTGGTCTCGAGGAAGTTGTAGTACTTGCCCATCTGGGCGTACATCTCTGCTGTTACCGCGAGGCCCCGCTCGCGGCGCGCGACCCGTTCGTCGGGAGCCAGTATCCAAACGGCTTGCGACGCCCCGACAAGTGCGCCACGGAGCACGGTGAAGTGTGAGGACGGGTACAACTGTTTCGCTTTGACGGCGTCGAGTGCGAGGCGAAGGTGCTCGCCCGACGCGACGAGGGAGAGTCGCGCAACCTCGCTGATTGGCATCCGCTCAAAGATCCCGTCGTCTTCCGCGAGATCACTACCTCGCTCCGGTTCTTCGATGCGGTGCGCTCGAAGGCGCCACCGGTCGAGATCCTCTGCTGCGTCGAGCATCTGCGTGATCGCCTCGCGCTGTGAGCTGCTCATTCCCATGGGCGGACTCTACCGCGACTCATGCACCCATCTTCCGTGGAGCAGATCGGCGCGAAACCGATCGTTCACGCGAACGGGCAGGGGCTCGGGGGCAGTGCCTACTGGAACTCGGCGACGTTTCCAGGCGCAGTGGATCATCCGCCGTTGATGGGAGTAGCGCTCCGGTTCAGCTTCCGAGTCGACGACGTTACTACTTCTTCGACGGGCGGGATACGCCGGAGCCGCCGGCGGGCGGCTTGCTGCTAGCAGGTCGTGCCGGACCGGACCCGCTATCTGTTGCGGAACGGGGACGTGCCCCTTCCGATGAACGGTTCGGGCGTGCACCCCTGGACTCGCTTGGCTCGCCGCTCTTATCGCTGGGAGACATTGGTTTCCCTTTCCTCCATGGGGTCGTGGATCCATTCAACAAGGTAGTCGTCGCGCACGGCCACCCACACGCCACCCGACAAGGGAAGGGGTTCCCCGAAGTCGCCGTTCTCGGACATGACAAACTGCTCTTGGATGAAGAGGTCACGGGGCTCGGGGTACGTGCTGAAGTAGGAGCTATTACCGAACCGGCCTCCCACCCATACCCCGTCGGCGAGGCGAACACGTACCCATCCCGCCTCCGTTGTGGTGGTGACAAGGTCCCATGCCGTTGGTGTGCCCTCGTATCGCGAATCAGTGATCTTCGTTCGTAGCTTCCCCGCGATCTCGTGGAGTGGGCGGAGAAGCGGGCCGCCGCCGTACACGATCCACGAGACCAGTGCGGGTACGAGTATGGCCAGCAGAACGAACAGCCAACCCAAGGTCCCCACTTCGCCTGCGGTGAGTTCCGCGCCGCTCTGCACTCGTGTCGCCACGAGCGGTCCGATCGAGGCAACGTACACAGCATCGAACACGGCGCTTACGACGAAAGCGAGCAGAATGCGTGCTCCAACGCTCCGATCGACGTCCCTGAACCCACGAAATTGCGCGCGGACGGAGATGAAAACGACGCCAGGTACGATCAGCGCGAGGTAGAACAGAACGCCCAGCCCATCGGATGGAAGGCTCAAGTCTCGTTACCGTCAATCTGTGTCATGGCGCCACCCTATTTGGGCGGCTACGGGCCTTCGATCGGCGATCACCCTGTTCCCTCGGGTTTCTCATCAAGCTTCAGCTTCGTGAGAACCGAGTCCTTGGCGATGGATCTCCGCTCAAACGGACCGCGCACGGCGCCCGCTCGACCCAAACGGAGTCCGATGAAAGGCGTCTGCGGTAGATTCATCGGTCGACGCCGGCGGGCCAGATGACAAGCACACGGATGTGCTGCGCGCGGGCATAGGCAACGGCGTCGGCCGTGCCACCCCTGCCGCGAGCGGGCTTCCCATCCCAGACAGCTAGGAGGATGTCACTGTTCTCGACAACACGGCGGCCGGCAGCGTCATATGCGGCTTCGTCAGGTTCCTCGAACGGCAACTGCTCGATACCGCTGGCTTCCTCCCGCAGCTTGCGATATTGGGCGAGGGAGGAGTCATCGAAGGTCGACTCGTAATTCTCAGAAGGGATTACGGCGTGCAGACGACCGCCCAGTTCGAGAAGGATGCGGGCGAAAAGCTGATCTGCGCCGTCGGCGAGACTGCTAAATCCCTCTACAGGCGGGCGTAGTTTCGCCAAGGTGATCCGAATCTGCTGGCGGATGTATGGAATTGCGTCGGCCGGTATTTGCTGGTGGCCGGTGATTCCAACCCGGGTCATATTCGTCCCGATCGCGCCAGTTGCCAGTAATGGCGTCCAAGCGGCGTGAGGCGGCATCCCGTGGAGTTCATTGCGGCGTAGTAGAGGTGTTCTTCATCGATTGGTTCGACCAGCCGACAGGCTCGCAGACGCTGGAATGCTTTCAGGATGGCTTCGTGTTCTGGGTGTCGCGGTTCGGCGGTGTCTTCATACGAAGGATCAAGTAAGTAGTCGTCGCCGGCTTCGGCGAACCAGATGGGGAGGTTGCGGAGATCTTCGAGGGGAACGCGGGGGTCGCACACTCTGATGTCGTGCAGCCGGTCGATGTTGGCTTTGAAGGTCGGGCGTTGCTCCCACGCTCCGAAAGACTCGGATAGGTAGGCGTAGAGCCCGGAGACGTTGACATGTCCGAGGACATCCGCGGCACCACCATCGAGAGCGCCTTCGAGGTAGGTGGAGAAGAGCCCTCTCCCTACCGGTGTTTCGGCGGAAGTCTGATCATTACGGCTGGCGGTCAGGACGGACAATCCCGGACGGAGATTGGCCAACGCGGTCCCGAGAGCGCCGACGGTGGTCGCTCCGCCGGAGAAGCAGCAATCAAGGATGACGACGATCTCTTGGACGGGTGATTCTGTGATGCGCTCGAGCACTTCGCTGAACTGCACGCCAGGGGTGTGTTCGGTGCCATCGCTGGTGACCAGCGCTACGTCACCGCGCACGGGAGCTCCGTGACCGGCGAAGTAGAAGAGCGCGAACTCCGCGCCTGGCGCTAGGGTCGCGTCAATCATGGGCAGCAACTCGTCACGGGTCACCCGCGTTGAGGGGTCGTTTGCGGTTACGATCCGACAGTCCAAGTTGACGGTGACGTCCTCGTTACGCGCCAGGAGCGGGTGCAGTGCGCGAGCATCGTTCGCACACCCTGCGAGGGCGTTGTACTGGTCGTAGTAGTCGATGCCGACTACCAACGCCCGCTTCACCTCAGAGACCGTCGATGAAGTTGGCGACGTTGTCCCACGTCCACGCCACGCACGGCGCGGATCCCATTTCAGCCGGCTTGGTGCGGTAACCGTCTTCGATCCAGATGCCGATCACCGGTACACCCTCCTCAACCGCGCAGCTGATTTCCCACAGCTGCCCTGTGGCTTTGGGGGTGTTGCTACTGATCAGCGCGACGACTCCGTCGGAGCGGCGAATACGCGCACGCACCTTTGCCTTCCACTCGGAGGAGTACGGCTCCTTAACGGACATGTCGGTGAACTCGAACGGGGTGTCCGGGTGCACCCGTTGCCCGGTGAACAGGTTGCGGGTGGACTCATCTTCTTTAGCGAACGCGATGAACACTGTCTTGGATGCCATGGGTGTGATTCTCCTTTGAACCGATACGTAGCCTCAGGTTAGCGCGGGTTCCGACATCGTTCTCGGTTGCTGTGCCGAGGCGTTGTGTGCGCCTCACCCCTGAGGCCGTCGACGCCGTCCAGGAAGCACTTCTGATCGGACGATGAGCGACGCGGGAACCATGGCCGTTACGCCGGCTGCCACACCCGGACGGAGGAAGGTCGTCACCGCTCCCCGCCCGACGAAGACGAGAGCGCATCGTCACGGCACGGCTGGCGGACTCGCAAGCCGCCAAGACGGCCGATGATGTCGGACCGCCCCGGTAGGGACGTCGTCTGCGCGGTGATGATCCTCATGCGCGACGCCGCTCAGGCTGCACTAGGAAGCACGCGCCTGCAGAGTTTCGGAACTGTTGACCTCGCCTGCTGTCGCGTTGAGAGCGTCAGGGCTGCCAAGAGCAAGGCCCGACAGGCTTGCTGCGTGAACGCCGTCGAGGCAGCGGGACGACCAGGGTGCTCAGCCGGATCTGATGGTGTCCGTCGCTCAGAATGGCGCGCCACGTCGCAGACTGATGCGCTCCCGCCCCCGTCTGCGCGAGCGAGCGCGGTATCCCGACGTTGTCCGATCCAGTTGACCGACGGCTCACGCCCCGGACGGTGCGGGTGCAAAGGCTCGGGACGGTGCGGCATTCGGCTGGCAGGCCCGTCGCGGTCGCGCGTAACTCTTCTCGAATGTCCGCGGCCCCTGCTAAACACATCGAAGGAGGGAGTCGAGATGATCGATTGGTCGCAGCTGCGCGACATGCTGTGGGAGGCGAGATGGGACGGTCTCGTAACGGTCGCTCAAGCGATCTGGGCGAACGTCCTCGCGCACTGGTGGTGCGGACCTCTACTCATGGCTATTCTTCTTGGGCTGTCCCGCAGAGCATGGGTGCGATTGATCCGCTACGTCGGGATCACCTTCGTGCGGGGGACGTCAGGCTAGCCGCACGGCTCGTCAAGGACGCGGTCCTGCCACTTCTGGCGAGAGCACCTCAATAAGCTGATGGCGCACATGACGACGTAGGGGTGATGTTCGTTATTGACAACAAGTTCAGCGGTCGTTTTGCTGGGGCAGCGCGAATGACTGTAGATAGATCGAAGCCGCGAACGTCGACTCGAGCCGGGCGATCGTTCGCAGATCCGGCCAGATCGCTCCTGAGAGAATCCGCCGCACTGTCGCCTCGTCAATGTCCGTGTCGTTCACGACAGCTCGGAGGCTGCGTCCGCCTATGAGTCTCCGCAGGTTCATCGCCAGCAACCGCGCGGTCTCGGCCGCATGATCGGGACAAGGCGACTCCGGCCAACCTCGTGTCAGGTCGGCCGGAGTCGGACGCGATACTCTGCTCATTTCAGAGACCCTGGGAGCGCATCGTCAGATTTCCCCGAGATTTCGTGGACCATCTTGCTTGACTGGGTCATCATCTTCTGACTGGGTCAAGTTAGATAGTGGCTAGGGTCACGCTATTTGACGACGTACACCGGGTCAGAAGTCCCAGTCGTCGTCTTCCGTGGCCTCGGCCTTGCCGATGACGTACGACGAGCCCGACCCCGAGAAGAAGTCGTGGTTCTCGTCGGCGTTCGGCGACAGGGCCGACAGGATCGCCGGGTTCACATTCGTGACCGTGGCGGGGAACATGGCCTCGTACCCGAGGTTCATGAGCGCCTTGTTGGCGTTGTAGTGCAGGAACTTCTTGACGTCTTCGGTGAGACCGACGCCGTCATAGAGGTCCTGCGTGTACTGCACCTCGTTGTCGTAGAGCTCGAACAGCAGGTTGAAGGTGTAGTCCTTCAGCTCCTGTCGGCGCTCCGGGGTCTCGTTCTCGAGCCCCTTCTGGAACTTGTAACCGATGTAGTACCCGTGCACGGCCTCGTCACGGATGATGAGGCGGATGAGGTCGGCCGTGTTGGTGAGCTTCGCCTTCGACGACCAGTAGATCGGCAGGTAGAAGCCCGAGTAGAAGAGGAACGACTCCAGCAGCGTCGACGCGATCTTGCGCTTGAGGGGGTCGTCGCCCTGGTAGTAGTCCATGATGATCTGCGCCTTCTTCTGAAGGTTCGGATTCTCGGTGGACCACCGGAACGCCTCGTCGATCTCCTTCGTCGACGCGAGGGTCGAGAAGATCGACGAGTAGCTCTTCGCGTGCACCGACTCCATGAACGCGATGTTCGTGTAGACGGCTTCCTCGTGCGGGGTGATCGCGTCGGGGATGAGCGAGACCGCGCCCACGGTGCCCTGGATGGTGTCGAGCAGCGTGAGTCCGGTGAACACCCGCATGGTGAGCAGCTGCTCCTCGGGGGTGAGCGTGTTCCACGACTGCACGTCGTTCGACAGCGGCACCTTCTCGGGCAGCCAGAAGTTGTTCACCAGGCGGTTCCAGACCTCGAGGTCCTTGTCGTCCTGGATGCGGTTCCAGTTGATCGCCTGCACGCTGCCGAGCAGCTTGAGTCGTTCGGGGGTCATGGTTCTTCGTTCCTTGGTTCCTGTGTCGCCGAGCCTGATGACGCGCGGGTCAGAGCATGCAGGAGACGCACTCGGTCATGTCGGTGCCCTCGAGCGCCAGCTGACGCAGACGGATGTAGTAGATCGTCTTGATGCCCTTGCGCCATGCGTAGATCTGCGCCTTGTTGATGTCACGCGTGGTGGCGGTGTCCTTGAAGAACAGCGTCAGCGAGAGGCCCTGGTCGACGTGCTGCGTCGCCGCGGCGTACGTGTCGATGACCTTCTCGTAGCCGATCTCGTACGCGTCCTGGTAGTACTCCAGGTTGTCGTTCGTCATGAACGCCGCCGGGTAGTAGACGCGGCCGAGCTTGCCTTCCTTGCGGATCTCGATCTTCGACGCGATCGGGTGGATCGACGAGGTCGAGTTGTTGATGTAGGAGATCGATCCCGTCGGCGGCACGGCCTGCAGGTTCTGGTTGTAGATGCCGTGCTCCTGGATCGACGCCTTGAGGGCGACCCAGTCCTCCTGCGTCGGGATGTGCTTGCCGGCGAAGAGCTCTTTGACCTTCTCGGTCTCGGGAACCCAGGCGCGGTCGATGTACTTGTCGAAGAACTCGCCCGACGCGTAGGTCGAATCCGCGAAGCCCTCGAACGTCTGCTTGCGCTCGATCGCGAGGTTGTTCGACGCGCGCAGCGCGTGGAAGAGCACGGTGTAGAAGTAGATGTTCGTGAAGTCGACACCCTCCTCCGAGCCGTAGAAGACGTGCTCGCGGGCGAGGTAGCCGTGCAGGTTCATCTGCCCGAGGCCGATCGCGTGCGAACGGTCGTTGCCGTCCTCGATCGAGCGCACCGAGCCGATGTGGCTCTGGTCGCTGACCGCGGTCAGGGCGCGGATCGCGGTCTCGACGGTCTGGCCGAGGTCGTCGGCATCCATCGACAGCGCGATGTTCATCGAGCCGAGGTTGCAGGAGATGTCCTTGCCGATCTCCTTGTACGACAGGTCGTCGTTGTAGGTGGTCGGCGTGTTCACCTGCAGGATCTCGCTGCAGAGGTTCGACATGTTGATGCGGCCCTTGATGGGGTTCGCCTTGTTGACGGTGTCCTCGAACATGACGTACGGGTAGCCGGACTCGAACTGGATCTCGGCGACGGTCTGGAAGAACTCGCGCGCGTTGATCTTGGTCTTCTTGATGCGCGGGTCGTCGACCATCTCGCGGTACTTCTCGGTGACCGAGATGTCGCCGAAGGGCACGCCGTAGACGCGCTCGACGTCGTACGGCGAGAAGAGGTACATGTCCTCGTCGTTCTTGGCGAGCTCGAACGTGATGTCGGGCACGACGACGCCCAGCGACAGCGTCTTGATGCGGATCTTCTCGTCGGCGTTCTCACGCTTGGTGTCGAGGAACCGCATGATGTCGGGGTGGTGCGCGTTGAGGTACACCGCACCCGCGCCCTGGCGGGCACCGAGCTGGTTGGCGTAGCTGAAGCTGTCTTCGAGGAGCTTCATCACGGGGATGATGCCCGAGGACTGGTTCTCGATCTGCTTGATCGGGGCACCGGACTCACGGATGTTCGACAGGAGCAGTGCCACGCCGCCGCCGCGCTTGGAGAGCTGGAGGGCGGAGTTGATGCCGCGGGCGATCGACTCCATGTTGTCCTCGATGCGCAGGAGGAAGCAGCTGACGAGTTCGCCGCGCTGCGCCTTGCCGGCGTTGAGGAAGGTGGGGGTCGCGGGCTGGAAGCGGCCCGAGATGATCTCCTCGACGAGCGAGACGGCGAGCTTCTCGTCACCGTCGGCGAGGGCGAGGGCGGTCATGACGACGCGGTCCTCGAAGCGCTCGAGGTAACGCTTCCCGTCGAAGGTCTTCAGCGTGTAGCTCGTGTAGTACTTGAAGGCTCCGAGGAACGTCTCGAAGCGGAACTTCTTCGCGTACGCCAGGTCGTTGAGCTTCTGGATGAAGTCGAACGAGTACTGCTCGAGCACGGCGCCCTCGTAGTACTCCTTCTCGACGAGGTAGTCGAGCCGCTCCTTGAGGGAGTGGAAGAACACGGTGTTCTGGTTCACGTGCTGCAGGAAGTACTCCCGCGCGGCGCGCTTGTCGGCGTCGAACTGGATCTTGCCGTTCGCGTCGTAGAGGTTCAGCATCGCGTTGAGGGCGTGGTAATCCAGCCCCTCGTATGCCGGGTTGATCTTGAAGGCCGACACCTGGTCGGTCATCGCCTGCTCGTCAACTGCGCTGTCCACCGTCGTTCCAATCCGTCGCTCACGCGATCCACATCTTCTTGTGTGCCGAAGATCTCGAGCCGATACAAGTGAGGCACGTGGCACTTGCGGCTGATGATGTCACCGGCGAGGCAGAAGGCCTCGCCGAAGTTGGTGTTGCCTGCGGAGATCACTCCGCGGATGTGACGACGGTTGCGCTCGTCGTTGAGGAACCGGATCACCTGCTTGGGCACTGCCCCGCGCTCGACGCCCCGTCCTTCTCCCCCGCCATAGGTCGGGGTGACCAGAACGAAGGGCTCGTCGACGACGAGATCATCTTCGTTCCGGTGGATCGGGATGCGGCGAGCCGGGAGGCCCAGTTTCTCGATGAAGCGCGCGGTGTTTCCCGACACGCTCGAGAAGTAGACGAGGAGCGGCGCTGCGGTCGCGACGGCGTTCATGCTCGACCCCGCTTCCGGCGGCCGGCGTCAGGCCAGGCGGGACGCGAGCTCGTCGATCTTGTCGGGACGGAAGCCCGACCAGTGGTCCTCGTCGGTGACGACGACCGGCGCCTGCATGTAGCCGAGCGCCTTGACCTGCTCCAGGGCCGTCGGGTCCTCCGACAGGTCGTGGATCTCGTACTCGATGCCCTTGGCATCCAGGGCGCGGTAGGTCGCGTTGCACTGGACGCAGGAAGGCTTGGTGTAGACCGTGATCGACATCTCGTTCCCCTCTAGATCTGTTCGTGGCCGGCAGTGGTCCGCCGGGAGTTCAATACTACATATAGGGACGGACACTCAGAGTGACCACAAGGGGTAGTAGTTACATTCATGTAGTTTTTCCACCGCTCTCCCCATGTACAACACAGGTTGTCCACCGTTTCTTCCACAGGCGGCGAGCCCGGGACGAGGGGTCCGAACCGCGAGAATCCGCGCTTCGGACGAACCTCGGAGAGATCCATCCACAGGTGGGACGTTACGGGGGGCCTCGGACATCCGGATTTCTGTGGAATGGGGATCCCGGCGTGTCGCTGGCGTGTCGTCCCGATGCGTCCGCGGTCCGGTCGTCGCTCGGGGCCCGACGCGTCCTCCGAGGGTCGCCCGCTCCCGGTACCGTTGTCTCGTGGCGGGATATCGGGACCTTCTTCGCACGCCCGGGGTGGCGCGCATGATCGCGGCGCAGTTGACGGCGCGCTTCCCCAACGGGATGTCGTCGCTCGCGATCCTCCTGCACGTCGAGCAGCAGACCGGCTCCTACGGCGCCGCGGGCCTCGTGCTCGCCGCGACGAGCATCGGACAGGCGATCGCCGGCCCCGTCACCAGCCGCTGGATGGGCGTCTGGGGGATGCGCCGCGTGCTCACCCTCACGTCGGTCGTCTGCGTCGCGGCCATGCTCTGCCTGGCCCTGCTCCCCCTGAGCCTGCCGGGCTACATGGTGCTCGGCATGGTCGCCGGCCTGTCGACCCCGCCCGTGCAGGCCGCCGTGCGCACGATCTACCCCAAGCTCGTCAACGCCCGACAGCTCACGCCTCTGTTCTCCCTCGACGCCTCGCTCCAGGAGATCATCTGGATCCTGGCCCCGGTGGTCATCACCCTCGTCTCCACGCAGATCGGCACCATGGAGGGCCTGCTCCTCGTCGCGGTGATCCTCGTCGTGGGCGGGTCGTGGTTCATCTTCTCCCCCGAGGTCGGCCGCGTGCGCATCCCGCGCAGCCGCAACGCCCTGGGCAAGGTGGTCCTCAAGCCGCCCGTGATGATGGCGACGGTCATCGGCTTCCTCCTGATCGGCGCGTGCGCGGCGGTCGAGGTCGGGGTCGTGGCCACGTTCGAGCACGGCAGCCTCGCCGCCGGCCTCGTGCTGGCCGTGTTCTCGCTGGGCAGCCTCGTCGGAGGACTCTCGTTCGGCCACATCCCCATCGGCCCGTGGGCCATGGCGCGCCGCCTGACGATCGTGACCATCGGTCTGGCCCTCACCATGGTGTCGTTGGACGTCTTCTGGCTCGGCGGCACCCTCGTGCTCGCCGGCATCGGCGTCGCCCCCGCCCTCGCCGTGCTGTTCGCCGTCACCACCGCGAGCGTCAAGTTCAGCGAGACAGCCGAGGCCTTCGGCTGGGCGGGCACCGGCCAGCTCATCGGCGCCGCGGCGGGCTCGGCGGTCGCCGGCTTCCTCGTCGACGTCAGCGACGCCCGCGGCGCCTACCTGGCGGCGACGTTGTTCGCGGCG
>DAMDKH010000001.1:30151-46717 GCA_032099965.1 Microbacterium sp. | reverse complement strand
GCCGCGGGCTCCTCGGCCGGCGCGGACTCGGCGGCGGGAGCGGACTCCTCCGCCGGGGCGGCCGACTCCGGCGCGTCCGAGGCGGGAGCGGTGCTGCTGCCGTCTCCGATGCGCGCGAGCATCGCGCCGACCTCGACGGTCTCGTCTTCGGCGACCAGGATCTCTTCGATCACACCGGTGACGGGAGAGGGGATCTCGGTGTCGACCTTGTCGGTCGAGATCTCGAGCAGGCCCTCGTCCGCCTGCACAGTGTCACCCACCTGCTTCAGCCAGCGGGTGACCGTACCCTCGGTAACGCTCTCTCCGAGCGGGGGGAGGATGACGGATGTGCTCATGACGGAGTCTCCTTCAGGAAGTTGTTCGACGCGTGTCTAGCTTAGTGACCCGCGCGGGGGTTGGTGTTCAGAGGGCGTGGAGAGGCTTCCCGGCGAGGGCCAGGAACGCTTCGCCGAGCGCCTCGCTCTGCGTCGGGTGGGCGTGGATGAGGGGAGCGATGTCCTCCGGGTGGGCCTCCCAGGCCACCGCGAGCTGTCCCTCGGTGATGAGTTCGCCGACGCGATCACCGATGAGGTGCACGCCGATGACGGGACCGTCCTTTCGGCGCACGACCTTGACCAGACCGCCGGTGCCGATGATCTCGCTCTTGCCGTTGCCTGCCAGGTTGTACTCGTACGAGACGACGGCGTCGGCGCCGTGCTGCTCGATGGCGACCGCCTCGGTCACGCCGACCGATGCCACCTCCGGGCTGGAATAGGTGACCTTCGGGATCTGCGTGTCGGGCACGGTGACGGGCGAGAGCCCCGCGATGCGTTCGGCCACCGCGATGCCCTGCTGGAATCCGCGGTGGGCGAGCTGGAGTCCCGGGACGATGTCGCCCACGGCCCAGACGTGCTCTGCCCCGGTGCGGAGGTGGTCGTCGACGACCACGAATCCGCGGTCGAGCTCCACTCCGGCCTCCTCGAACCCGAGGTCGGCGGTGACGGGTCCGCGGCCGACCGCGACCAGGAGGTAGTCGCCGGAGAACACCGTGCCGTCCTCGAGCGTCACGGTCACCGAGGCATCGTCCTGGGTCGCGGTCTGGAACCGCGTGCCGAGCGAGTACCGGATGCCGCGCCGACGGAAGGCTCGTTCGAGTCCCTTGCTCATGGCGATGTCCTCGTTGGGGACGAGATGGGGGAGCGCCTCGATGATGGTGACGTCGACGCCGAACGAGCGCCACACGCTGGCGAACTCGACGCCGATCACGCCGCCGCCCAGGATGAGCACGCGCTCGGGGACCTCGTCGAGTGCGAGCGCCTGCTCGCTGGTGAGGATGCGCCCGCCGATGTCGAGGCCGGGAAGCGAACGGCTGTACGAGCCGGTGGCCAGGATCACGTCGGTACCGACGTAGACGTCGTCGCCGACGTCGACGCCACGATCGGCGTTCAGACGCCCGGCGCCTGCCACGACCGTGATGCCGCGGGCCTTGACCAGACCCTCGAGGCCCTTGAACTTCTTTGCGACGATCCCTTCGCGGTAGGTGCGCACCGCCACGGGGTCGATGCCCTGGAACTCCGCCGTGACACCCACCGAGGCGGCGTCGCGGACGTGATCCGCGACCTCGGCCGCGTGCAGCAGCGCCTTCGTGGGGATGCACCCGCGGTGGAGGCAGGTGCCGCCGACCTTGTCCTTCTCGATGAGGGCGACCGACTTGCCGAGCTCGCTGGCGCGGAGCGCGGCCGCGTATCCGCCGCTGCCCCCGCCGAGGATGACGATGTCGAAGGTGTGGGTCGTCATGTCAGGCCTCCGAGACGGCGGACTCGGCGAACGCCACGATCGATCGGACGGCCGCGCCGGTCGGCCCCTTGTCGGTGAAGCCGTGGGCACCGCCGCCGTTCTCGCCGGAACCCGCGATGTCGAGGTGCACCCACGGGATCCGCGGAGCATCGTCGGCGTCGGACACGCGACCGACGAAGCGGCGCAGGAACAGTCCGGCGAACGAGGCCCCGCCCGCGCGGTCCGACATGTTCGCGTTGATCAGGTCGGCGATGGGGGACTCGAGGGTGTCGTCGAGGTAGTCGGGCAACGGCATCGGCCAGGCGGGCTCGTCGACCGAGGCGGCCGCGTCGAGGTAGCGCTGCACCGACTCGTCGTCGCCCATCACGCCCGTGTGACGGTGGCCGAGCGCCATGACGATCGCACCGGTGAGCGTCGCCACGTCGATGATCACGTCGGGCTTCTCGCGACTCGCTGCGACGAGACCGTCGGCCATGACCAACCGCCCCTCGGCGTCGGTGTTGAGCACCTCGACCGTCGTTCCGTCGAGCATCCGCAGCACGTCTCCCGGGCGGGTGGCTCGTCCCGAAGGCATGTTGTCGGCGATGCAGAGCCAGGCGGTGACGCGCACAGGCAGCTGCAGCGTGGCGATGGCGCGGAGGGCGGCGAGCCCGGTCGCGGCGCCTGCCATGTCGAACTTCATCCCCACCATCGACGCGGCCGGCTTGAGAGAGAGGCCGCCGGTGTCGAACGTGATCCCCTTGCCGACGATCGCGATGTGGGTCGCCGCGTCGGTGGGTGCGTAGTCCAGGCGCACGAGGCGCGGGGGGCGGTCGGAGCCCTGTCCGACGCCGAGGATGCCGCCGAAGCCCTGTTCGGCGAGGGCGTGCTCGTCGAGGATCTCGACCGTGACGTCGAGGTCGGCGACGCTGGCGGCGGCGCTGCGGGCGAGGTCGTCGGGGCTCTGCCACTCGGCGGGCACGTTGACCAGGTCCTTCACGAGGGCGATGGCCTCGCCCATGGTCTGGGCGCGGGAGAGAGCTGCCGCGTCGATGTCGCCGTGCAGGAGCACGGAGGAGGCGCGTGACGGAGCCTTCTTCGACCGGTAGCCGTCGAAGCGGTGGCCGCCCAGGACGGCTCCCTCCGCGGCGGCCTCGAGGAACTCCTCCAGGCCGGGGGCGAGGGCGACGGCGACGGTGTCGAAGCCGGTCAGCGTGCGCAGAGCGGTGCCGACGGCGTCGCGCACCGTGGCGGTCGTCGGTGCGGCTCCCGCCCCCACGACGGCGAGGGGGACGGCGCTGACCTCGGGGGCGTGCACGCGGACGTAGGAGGAGGCCGACCCGGTGAATCCGACGGCGGCGAGCGCGTCGACCAGACCGGGGTGACCTTCGAGGACATCGCCCGATCGGGTGAGATCGGGGACGACGAGCACTGCGGCATCTGCAGCGCTCCCGGGGAACGAGTCGGGGGTGTGCGACAGCACGGGAAGCGTCATGTCCTCCATCCTAGGGAAGGGCGCCGGAGGAGGGCGCGGACGCCGCGGGTCGTGTTCGCTCTCAGCACGACGGGCGCCGCCCCTCGTGTCACGGGTGCTCGTAGCATGGAGGAATGCCCTTCTCCGGTGAGATCCACGAACGAGTCGCGAACGCCCCCGTGGTGCCGCACGGTCTTCCGCTGGTGATGCTGCTGACCGGTTTCACCGACGCAGGCAACGCCGTCTCCGGCCTGATCGACCACCTCCGCGAGACCGCGGACCCGCAGCCGATCGCCGTCTTCGACAACGATCTGCTGCTGGACTACCGAGCCCGCCGCCCTGTGGTCTCCTTCGATCAGGATCATCTGACCGACTTCCGCCCTCCGCGGCTGGAGCTCTCCCTGGCCACGGATGCCCTGGGACAGCAGTTCCTTCTGCTCGCCGGCTACGAGCCGGACTTCGCCTGGAACGCGTTCGCCCGCACGATGCTCGACCTGGCCGCCGAGTTCGAGGTGTCCGGGGTGACGTGGGTGCATTCCATCGCCATGCCCGTGCCGCACACGCGTCCGATCGGGACGACGGTGAGCGGCAACCGGCGCGAGCTGGGCGTCGTGCACTCGGTCTGGCGCCCGCGCACGCAGGTTCCGGCGACCGCGGGGCACCTGCTCGAGTACCGCTTCGTCGAGCGCGGTGAGCGCACGGTCGGGTTCGTGCTGCTCGTGCCGCATTACCTCGCCGAGACCGAGAACCCGGATGCCGTCATCACCGCGGCCGACAAGGTCATGGCGGCGACGGGCCTCGTGCTGATGCTCGACGCCGTGCAGGAACGCCGCACCGACTACCTCGCGAAAGTCGACGACCAGGTGATCGGGAACGACGAGCTGCAGCAGATGCTGCACAACCTCGAACGCCGATACGACGCCTACATGGCCGGACGCGACCCCGAGGACGGCTCGTACGACGAGGGCGGCTTCAACGAGCGCGACCTCCCCAGCGCCGACGAGCTCGCGGCCGAACTCGAGCGGTATCTCGCCTCCCGCCGTTCCGGCGACGACGACAAGTCCGGGCGGTCCGGCAGCTGAGCACGCCGGATTACGGCGGATGCAGCCGCTTTCTCTCCACGTGTGCGATACTGGGTACCTGACCCGTTGTCAATCCATCTTTTCGAAGACCGGACTTGACAAGGGTCTTACTAGTGTCCGAAATGTCCCGGAGGGGCTAGCCGCTCCGTGAAAGGCGAAACGTGACTCCTGCCACGACCAAGAAAACCCGGACGACCAAGACTGCCGACGACACCGACCTCGAGGTCAACGCCGAGGTCGAGAAGGCGCCTGCCGCGCCGAAGACGGCGGCGAAGCGGGCCGCCGCCAAGCGCGCCCCCGTGAAGAAGAAGAAGTCGGACGACGTCGTCGAAGAGGACGAGACGCCCACCGCCGCCGCTGACGACGCCGCCGCGGGTGACGACGAGGACGACGACAGCAAGCCGAAGTTCACCGAGCCGCTGCCGACCGGAGCGATCGTCATCTCGTCGAACGACGACGAGGACGTCCCCGTCTACTCGACGCAGATCACCGGCGCCACCGCCGACCCGGTCAAGGACTACCTGAAGCAGATCGGAAAGGTCGCGCTGCTGAACGCGGCCGAAGAGGTCGAGCTCGCCATGCGCATCGAGGCCGGTCTCTTCGCGGAGGAGAAGCTCTCCGCGATGTCCCCGGCCGAGAAGACGAGCCAGCTCGGTCTCGACCTCCAGTGGGTCGCCCGCGACGGACAGCGCGCCAAGAGCCACCTGCTCGGCGCCAACCTGCGTCTGGTCGTCTCGCTCGCCAAGCGCTACACCGGCCGCGGCATGCAGTTCCTCGACCTGATCCAGGAGGGCAACCTCGGTCTGATCCGTGCGGTCGAGAAGTTCGACTACACCAAGGGCTTCAAGTTCTCGACGTACGCGACGTGGTGGATCCGCCAGGCCATCACCCGCGCCATGGCGGACCAGGCCCGCACCATCCGCATCCCGGTGCACATGGTCGAGGTCATCAACAAGCTCGCCCGCGTGCAGCGTCAGATGCTGCAGGACCTCGGTCGCGAGCCCACTCCCGAAGAGCTCAGCCGCGAACTGGACATGACGCCCGAGAAGGTCGTCGAGGTCCAGAAGTACGGGCGTGAGCCGATCTCGCTGCACACCCCCCTCGGCGAGGACGGCGACAGCGAGTTCGGCGACCTCATCGAAGACACCGAAGCGGTCGTTCCGGCCGACGCGGTCGGGTTCACCATGCTGCAGCGCCAGCTCGAGCAGCTGCTCGACTCGCTCTCCGAGCGCGAGGCGGGCGTGATCCGTATGCGCTTCGGCCTGGGCGACGGCCAGCCGAAGACCCTCGACCAGATCGGCGACACCTTCGGCGTGACGCGCGAGCGCATCCGTCAGATCGAGTCGAAGACGATGGCCAAGCTGCGCCACCCGAGCCGTTCGCAGTCGCTGCGGGATTACCTCGAATGATGCAGGCGAACGACGGCAAGGCGCTCGAGACGAGCGTCGACGGAAAGACGTTCGCGCGCATTCCGCTGCGAACCCGCGTGGTCATGCCCGACGACGATCTCGACGCTGTCATCCGCGAGTACGCGGCGGATGCGGTGCAGCCGGGCGACCTGCTGTTCGTGACCGAGAAGATCGTCGCGATCACGCAGGGTCGCTCCTACCGCCTCGACGAGATCCAGCCGCGACGACTGGCGCTCTTCCTCTCGAAGTACGTCACCCGCACCCCCTACGGCATCGGCCTGGGCATGCCGGAGACGATGGAGATGGCGCTGCGCGAGTGCGGCACGCCGCGCATCCTGTTCGCGGCGGCCGTCTCGGCGGTCACGAAGGCGCTCGGTCGACGCGGTGACTTCTACCGCATCGCCGGAGACAAGGCCCGCGCGATCGACGGACCCACCAAGCACACCATCCCGCCGTACAACCAGGCGGTCGTGCTCGGGCCGGAGAACCCCCGCGGAGTGGCCGCTCACCTCAAGTCGCTGTTGGGTGGCGAGGTGGAGGTGGCCGTCGTCGACATCAACGACCTCGGCGGCAACATCCTCGGATCCACCCTCGGCAAGGAGGGCGAGAACCGCCTCGTGCGCATCCTCGGCGACAACCCCCTCGGACAGGGCCTCGAGTCCACGCCGCTGGGAATCGTCCGCGCCGTCTGAGACGGCTCACCGGCTCCCACGAAGAAGGCCCCGATGCGCTCGCATCGGGGCCTTCTCGCTGCCCGGGCTCAGAACCCGATGACCTGGCGGTAGCGCGGCTTGTGACCGGTGCGGATGCCGGTGACGCTCGGCTTGTTCTCATAGACGCCGGCGCCCCAGTTGCCCTCGACCAGCACGGGTCCCTCCGGCGACACGACGATGTCCCAGCCCACGTACTGCACCTCGGGTACGACGCGCGCGACGCGGTCGATGAACGCCCGCACCTCGTCCATGTGCGGGAGCTGGAAGTCCGCGATGCGGAAACCCGAGTCGGGATGCGTCTCGTGCACGTGCCCGTGGGAGTCGTATCCCGGACCCACCGCTCGGCCGTTCTCGTCGAGCATCGTGTAGAAGCCGCCGAAGGTCATCTGATCGCTCACGGCGCCGCGACCGAACTTCTGCGCCATCGCGAGGATGTGAGCCCGCTCGCCGTCGAAGAAGGCGGTGACGCGGGTCGTGTTGACCGTTCCGGGGCATACGGCTGCGAGCGCGTCGTGCTGACGGATGACCTCTTCGATGAGCAGCTCGCCGCGGTGGAGCAGCCCGCGGTGGAACTCCTCCCAGTCCTCGATGTCGGCGGCGTGGTAGCGATGGACCCCGGTCCCTGCCTGTCCGACCGGCTCCTTGGTGACGATGGTGCCGAGGCGCTGGGTCAACTCCCGTACGGCCTCGGCGTTGCCCTCGTCCACGACGAGCCACTCGCGGTGCAGGTGCTCGGAGAAGCGCTTGTCGAACTCGATCTTGTCCTGGAAGATCCATCGGAAGTCCGGGTGGTCGTACTTCTGCGACAGCTGGTTCGAGACCGGGTGGGTCATGTACGTCTCGCGCTCGGCGCGGGTCAGCATGGCGAAGTCGTAGTCGATGTAGTCCTGGAACCCCACGTTGTGACGGGCGGCGGACCACAGCATGTCGACGACGACCCGGGGAACGGGGGTGCCGTGCTGGGCGGAGGCCTCCTTGGCGCGCTCGAGCACCGACCCCACATCGATGCGGCGGGCGCGTCCCAGGAGATAGCGGACGCGGGGCGCGAGGGAAAGACGTGACATGGATCTCCGTACGTATCGGGGTTCTCCCCAGTCTACTTGGGCGCCCAGGTCGGGCCGGAGTGACGGGGATAGGCTGGAAGGCGTGTGCGAGTCGACTTCGAGTGCCCGCCCGAGGGCGAAGATCTCCCGCTCGGCGCTGGCTGCCGCCGCAGCCGTCGCCGTCGAGCACGGCGGACGCGTGGCCGACCTGCGACGCGATGCGTGGGGGCACGGCGTGCTGGCGGTCTCCCAGGCGGTGACGGCGGCCGGCGCGGAGCGGGTGCTCGTCGACGGCCCCGGCGTCCGCGATGCTCTGCGCCTCGAAGGCATCGACGCGACGGTCGACGGCGAGGCGGACATCGACGCGGGGCTGCTCTACGGACTGCCGGATGCCGAGGGCACCCTGCGCACGCGCCCCGTCCTCCGTCTGCACGGGCATGTGCTGTCGACCAAGCCCCTCCGGGCCGGCGACGCGGTGTCGTACGGCTACACCTTCCGAGCCCGCACGCGCACGACGGTGGCGCTCGTCGCCGGCGGGTATGCGCAGGGGGGCGTGCGGGCGTTGGGCAACCGCGCGGCCGTCGAGATCGACGGACGGGAGTGCCCGATCGTCGGTCGGGTCGCGATGGATGTCTGCGTGGTCGACCTCGGGGGTGCCGCCTGCGAGCTCGGCGCCGAGGCGACGTTCTTCGGCGGCACGGGTGCGGCCGCGGCGGCCCTCGGGCGATGGAGCTCGATCACCGGTCTGACGGTCCCCGAGCTGGTCGCCGTGGCCGGGGCGCACGCCGAGCGGGGGTGGGAGGCATGAGCCGCGCCGAACTGCTCCTCGACGCGTCCGCACTCCGGGCGAACATCGCCGCCGTTCAGGACCGCATCGCTCCCTCCGAACTGATGCTCGTGGTCAAGGACGACGCCTACGGGCACGGCCTCGCCTGGGTCGTCGAGACGGCGGTCGAGCTGGGCGTTCCGTGGATCGGCGCGTTCGACGTCCCCAGCGCGCTCGACGCGCGGCGGGCGGGTGGCGTCGCACCGCGGATCTTCGCCTGGGCCACCTCCGGCGACGGGGAGATCGATGAGGCCCTGATGCACGACATCGACCTCGGTGTGGGCACCGCGGAGTACCTCGGCCGCATCATCACCCGCGCCTCGACCCTGGCCGTCCGCGCGCGGATCCACCTCAAGATCGACACCGGGCTGCACCGCAACGGCATCCTCCCCGACGACTGGGCCGCGGCGGTCGCAGCTGCCCGCGACGCGGAAGCCGCCGGCGCCGTCGAGCTGGTGGGCGTCTGGAGTCACATCGCCGAGGCGAGCGATGCCGAAGACGACGATGCGAACGCCGTCTTCCAGCAGGCGGTGCGCACGACGGGGGAGTCGGGGGAGGTTCCACCACTGCTCCATCTCACGGCATCCGCCGCCTCCTGGTGGCGACCGGAGCTGCGAGGATCCCTGTCGCGGATCGGGGCGTTCTGCTACGGCATCCGGTCGGCGGACGGGCCCGAGATCGAGGGCACGCGTCCGGTGGCCACGCTGACCGCCCCCGTCGTGCGAGTGGAGGGCGGGGAGGCCGTCGTCGGTCTCGGAGCACTCGACGGTCTCCCGTCGTCCCTCATCGGCGCGCCGGTGGGCACACCCGCGGGTGCACGCGAGCTGCGCGGGATCGGCCTGACGGAGTCCGTCGTCGCGGGATGGCCCGGCGCCGCCATCGGCGATGCGGTGCGCATCTTCGGACCGGGCGATCAGGGCGAGGTGAGCGCCACGTCACTGGCCGAGCGCATCGACACGGTCGGCGAGGAGATCCTCACCCGTCTCACCGGGCACGTGCGCCGCGTCGTCGTCGACTGATCCGCGGCGACGGCCGCCGTCGACGGGCGAGGGCCCCAGCGCTGCTGCGCTGAGGCCCTCGGGAAGTCGTGTGCGAGACCGCGGTCTCGATCAGCCCGCGTCGACGAGACGCGAGGTCTCGTCGTGCCAGCTGGTCGCGATGGAGCGGAGCTTCTCTTCGTACTTGCGCCCGTGGTGAGCGCAGAACAGCAGCTCGGACCCGTTCACCTCGGCGGCGATGTAGGCCTGAGCGCCGCAGGAGTCGCAGCGGTCCATGGCGGTCAGTCGGAACTCGACCGTCGAGGTCTCACGTTCGGTCGTTGCGTTCATCTCGGTGCCTCCTCGATTGTCGGGTTCGCTGGGGAGCGTGCTCAATACAACCACGGGGATGCCGGGTGCATGCCCGGATCGCGGCGTGTTTCGCTCAGCGCGTACGCGCGAGCGCCCGACGGGGTGGCATCGGGGAGTGTCGGCAGGCCGCACGGGCCCTGCACGAATAGAATCGGAGATTGTGACCGCCGAGTATTCCGCCCATCATCTCCAGGTGCTCGAAGGGCTCGAGGCCGTCCGCAAGCGTCCCGGTATGTACATCGGATCGAACGGCTCCCCGGGCCTGATGCATTGCCTCTGGGAGATCATCGACAACTCCGTCGACGAGGCCGTCGCGGGCAACGGGTCGAAGATCGACATCATCCTGCATGCCGATGGCAGCGTCGAGGTGCATGACCGCGGACGCGGCATCCCCGTCGACGTCGAACCGCGCACCGGACTCACCGGCGTCGAGGTCGTGTTCACCAAGCTGCACGCGGGTGGCAAGTTCGGCGGCGGGTCGTACGCCGCCTCCGGAGGTCTGCACGGGGTGGGCGCCTCGGTCGTCAACGCGCTGTCCGAGCGCCTCGACGTGGAGGTCGACCGGGGTGGGAAGACCTACGCCATGTCGTTCCACCGCGGCGAGCCCGGTCTGTTCGACGATGCCGACGGCAAGCGACCGGATGCGGCGTTCACGCCTTTCCGGGACAAGAGCGAGCTGCGTGTGGTGGGCAAGGCCCCGCGCGGAACGTCCGGCACCCGCATCCGCTACTGGGCCGACCGTCAGATCTTCACCAAGGACGCGGCGTTCCAGCTCGGCGACCTCGAGAACCGTGCCCGGCAGACGGCATTCCTCGTGCCGGGACTCGAGATCGTCGTCCGCGACGAGCGCGCCGACGACCACGTCGAGACCTCCTACCGGTACGAGGGCGGCATCTCGGAGTTCGTCGACTACCTCGCCAGTGACCCGCCCGTCACCGACACGTGGCGCATCCAGGGCGCGGGCACCTTCACCGAGACCGTGCCGGTGCTGCAGGCAGACGGCCACATGGTCGCGACCGAGGTCGAGCGCACGTGCGACGTCGACATCGCGCTGCGCTGGGGCACCGGGTACGAGACGACGATGCGCTCGTTCGTGAACATCATCTCGACCCCCAAGGGGGGCACGCACCAGCAGGGCTTCGAGCAGGAGCTGCTGAAGGTCCTGCGCGCGCAGGTCGAGCAGAACGCCCGCCGGCTCAAGGTGGGCAACGACAAGCTCGACAAGGACGACGTGCTGGCGGGGTTGACCGCCGTGCTCACCGTCAACGTTCCGGAACCGCAGTTCGAAGGGCAGACCAAGGAGGTGCTCGGAACGCCGGCGGTGCGGCAGATCGTCGCCCAGGTCGTCCGCAAGGATCTCGCCGCCCGGTTCAGCTCCTCCAAGCGCGACGACAAGAGCCAGGCCACGCAGCTGCTCGACAAGATCGTCGCCGAGATGAAGGCGCGCGTGTCGGCTCGCGCGCACAAGGAGACGCAGCGTCGCAAGAACGCCCTCGAGTCGTCGACCCTCCCGACCAAGCTCGTCGACTGCCGGACCAACGAGGTCGAGCGCAGCGAGCTCTTCATCGTCGAGGGTGACTCCGCCCTCGGCACCGCGAAGAACGCGCGCAACAGCGAGTTCCAGGCGCTGCTGCCGATCCGCGGCAAGATCCTCAACGTCCAGAAGGCGTCGATCGGCGACATGCTCTCCAACACGGAGTGCGCGTCGATCATCCAGGTCATCGGCGCCGGCTCCGGCCGCAGCTTCGACATCGACGCCGCCCGCTACGGCAAGGTGATCCTGATGAGCGACGCCGACGTCGACGGCGCCCACATCCGCACGTTGCTGCTCACTCTCTTCTTCCGTTACATGCGCCCCCTGATCGAGCACGGGCGGGTGTTCGCCGCCGTGCCGCCGCTGCATCGCGTCGTGGTCATGAACCCGGGGTCGAAGCCGAACGAGACGATCTACACGTACAGCGAGCAGGAGATGCACGCCCTGCTGGCGAAGCTGCGCAAGGCCGGCAAGCGCTGGCAGGAGCCGATCCAGCGTTACAAGGGCCTGGGCGAGATGGATGCCGAGCAGCTGGCGAACACGACCATGGACCGCTCAGGCCGACTGCTGCGTCGCGTGCGCATGGAGGATGCCGAGGCGGCCGGCCGCGTGTTCGAGCTGTTGATGGGCAACGAGGTCGCCCCCCGGCGCGAGTTCATCATCGACTCGTCGGATCGGCTGTCGCGGGAGTCGATCGACGCCTGAGCGGGCGACCCGGAGGCATACGCCCCGCGGGCCGTGACCGACGCCGTGATCACGCCTCAGGCCCGTTCCGCCGCGGTGGCTCGGGTCAGACGAGCGTGCGGCCGATGCTGCCGATCACACCGTCGGTCGGCTGACCGGACGCGTCGCGTCTGGCCCCCGCCTCGGGGAGTCGACGCACGGCGCCCGTGGGGTCGACCGCCTGCGCCGGAGCAGTTCCGACCCAGGCGACGGTGAGGCGATCCTCGCCCTTCAGGAACGCGTGTGCGCGGACACCGCCGGTCGCCCGCCCCTTGGCCGGGTACTCGGCGAACGACGACACCTTGGCGCGACCGGGGTCGGTTCCCGGAAGCGGGCTCTCGGACCCCGAGACGGTCGCCACCACGGCGTCGGAGCCGTCGGCCACGACGCCGAAGTGCAGCACCGTCGCCTTCGCGCCGAGCTTGATGCCCGCCATACCGCCGGCGGCGGCACCCTGCGGGCGCACGGCGGAGGCCGAGAAGCGGAGCAGCTGCGCGTCGGTCGTGACGAAGACGATCTCACTCTCGTCGGACGCCTCCGCGGCGCCGACGACGGAGTCGCCCGGCTTGAGGGCGATGACCTCGACGTCCGGTCGCACGGGCAGCGCGGAGGGGACGATGCGCTTCACCGTGCCCTGGGCGGTACCGAGGGCGATCGGGGTCTCGCTGTCGAAGCGGACGAACCCGATGACGCGTTCCCCGCGCTCGGTGACGCCCAGGTAGTCGCGCAGAGGAGTGCCGGCGGCGAGCTGCACGGACGACCCCGGCACCGACGGGAGGTCGACGGGGGAGAAGCGCACGACCCGGCCTGCGCTCGTGAGCGCTCCGAGTTCGGCGCGCACCGTCGTCTCGACCGTCGCGAGGATCGCGTCGTGCTTGCTGCGCCGCGCCGGAGCCGAGAGCTCCTGCCCCTCGGCGAGGTCGATGCGCACGGCGCGGCCCGTGGTCGAGAGCGCCACGATGGTCGGGGCATCCGCGATCTGCAGATCTGCCGCTCCCCGGGTGGCGCGCGGCTTCGGCGGAGCCGCGTTCATGAGCAGCGTGCGCCGGGGCGTGCCGTAGGAGTCTGCGGCGGCATCCAATTCGGTCGCGACGGCCTGGCGGAGCAGGGCGTCGCTGGCCAGCAGCTCCCGCAGCGCCGCGATGTCGGCGAGGAGCGAGTCGCGCTCGGCCTCAAGTTCGATGCGCGAGAACTTGGTGAGCCGACGCAGTCGCAGCTCGAGGATGTACTCCGCCTGCAGCTCGCTGAGGTCGAACACGTCGCGGAGCTTCGAGCGGGCCTGCTCGGAGTCGTCCGAGGAGCGGATGACCTGGATGACCTCGTCGATGTCGACGATGGCGATCAGCAGACCCTCGACGAGGTGGAGGCGCTCTTCGCGGCGGGCGAGCCGATAGCGGCTGCGCCGGGTGATGACCTCGAGACGGTGCCCGACGTAGACGCTCAGCATCTCCTTCAGGCCGAGCGTCCGCGGTTGTCCGTCGACGAGCGCGACGTTGTTGATGTTGAAGGAGTCCTCGAGAGGCGTCAGCCGATACAGCTGCTCGAGGATGGCGTTCGGGTCGAAGCCGGTCTTGACGCCGATGGCCACCCGGAGACCATGGTTGCGATCGGTGAGGTCCGTGACGTCGCTGATGCCCTGGAGCTTCTTCGACTGGACGGCGTCGCGGATCTTCTCGATGAGGCGTTCCGGGCCCACCATGTACGGCAGCTCCGAGACGATGATCCCCGTGCGCCGGGGTCCGAGGGGTTCCACCGACACCTTGCCGCGGACCTTCAGCGCCCCGCGTCCCGTGGTGTACGCGTCTTTGACCCCGTCGAGTCCCATGAGCACTCCGCCGGAGGGGAAGTCCGGTCCGGGCACGAACTCCATCAGCTCCTCGGTCGTCGCGTCCGGGTGCTCGAGGAGGTGCGTGGCCGCGGCGACGACCTCGATGAGGTTGTGCGGGGCCATGTTGGTGGCCATGCCGACCGCGATGCCGCTCGCACCGTTCACCAGGAGGTTCGGGAAGGCGGCGGGCAGCACGGCGGGCTGCTGGAACTGCCCGTCGTAGTTGGGCACGAAGTCGACGACGTCCTCGTCGAGGTTCTCCGTGAGTGCGAGTGCCGACGCGGCGAGGCGGGCCTCGGTGTAGCGGGCCGCGGCAGGTCCGTCGTCGAGCGACCCGAAGTTGCCGTGTCCGTCGACCAGGGGCACGCGGAGGGCGAAGTCCTGCGCGAGACGCACCAGGGCGTCGTAGATGGCGGAGTCGCCGTGCGGGTGCAGCTTCCCCATGACTTCGCCGACGACGCGCGCGCTCTTGACGTGCCCGCGGTCGGGACGAAGGCCCATCTCGGCCATCTGGTACAGGATGCGGCGCTGCACCGGCTTGAGGCCGTCGCGCGCGTCCGGCAGCGCCCGCGAGTAGATGACGGAGTAGGCGTACTCGAGGAACGACCCCTGCATCTCGCTGGAGAGGTCGATGTCCTGGATGCGCTCTTCGACGGGCTCGGGCGGCGGCGTTTTCGGCATGGACTTCCTGAAGGCGTGCGGGAGCCTGTGTCAGACTGGCTCGGGTGTCCCTCATGCTACCGTCCGAGTCCGCCTCTGCCCGGAGCATCGTCGGGGTGGCGGACGACCTGCTGTCCGCGCTCGACGGCGGGGGAGGAGCCCTTCCCCGGGCGAGGTCGGTCGTCCTGATCGTGATCGACGGCCTCGGGGCGATCGATCTGCGAGCGCACGCCGGACACGCCCGCACCCTCACGTCCGCGATGACGAAGAAGAGCGTGGCCACATCGGTCTTCCCGACCACCACGGCGGCCGCACTGACCAGCCTGCTCACGGGCGCATGGCCCGGCGTACACGGACTCGTCGGCTACCGGGTGCTCGATCCCGCTCGCGACGTGCTGGTGAACCAGCTCAGCGGCTGGGAGACGGAGGGCGTCGATCCCACCGCCTGGCAGGTGGCCCCGACGATCTTCGAGCGGGCGACCGCGGCCGGTCACGGCGCCTTCGCCGTGGGGCTCGCCGCCTACGCGCACAGCGGCTTCAGCAGGGCGACCCTACGGGGGGCGGAGTTCTCCTCCGCCGGAGCCGCGGGCAGGCCGCCTACGACCTGGCGCGCACGAACCCGGGCTCGCTCGTCTACTGCTACCTGCCCGAGGTCGATAAGGCCGGACATCGGCACGGTGTCGCGTCGGCGCAGTGGGCCGGTGCCCTGGAAGAGGTCGACGCGGCCCTCGGGGCACCGGTGCCCCCGGACGTGGGTGTGCTGGTGACGTCGGATCACGGGATGCTCGACGTGCCGCCCGAGCGTCAACTCGTGCTGGATGAGACGCACCTGCGCGGAGTGCGATGGCTCGGAGGAGAGCCGCGCATGATCCACGCCTACCTGGACCCGTCGGCGTCGGCCGGGGAGGTCGTCGCGCGGTGGAGGTCGGACTTCGACGGACTGGCCGACATCGCCACCCGCGAAGAGGCCCTGAGCAGTGGGTTGTTCGGGCCCCTGGTCTCCGAGGCCGCCGCCTCGCGCGTCGGCGACATCCTGGCCGTTCCCCGAGGGAACCGCGCGATCTACGACGGCACCGCGGCCGATCAGCGGGCACGGGGGATGATCGGGCAGCACGGCGGCCTCACTCCCGAGGAGCGTCAGGTTCCGCTGGTGCGCTTCGGGGCGTTCGCCGTCTGATCGCGGCGGCCTCACCGCACCCGTCGATCGTCGAGGGAGCCGTCCCGCGCCCGGACGTCGCCGCCGCGCGGCTCACTCGTCGGTGCGTGCTCCGAACACGATCTCATCCCACGACGGCATGGCGTTGCGGCGCCGACGACGGTTCGACGATTCGTTCGCCTCCCCGGACCCGGAGCGCGGCGTCTGCGGCTCATCGGATGCGGCGTCGTCGTCTTCGAAGACCGCGTCGAAGATCGCGATCGGGCTCGAATCCTGCGGCGGCGTCCGCTCCTCGACGAAGGTCTCGGCCTCGACGATCGGGGCGCTCTCGCGCTGCCCGCGACGACGGCGCAGCGCTTCCAGCAGGTCGGCGGTCTCGGGGTTCGTCGTCTGCGTCTCGGGTGCGCGGTTGATGGCGGCGTCCTGTGCCGCGGCGTTCGAGCGTTCCGGCAGCACCGGTTCCTCGATCTCCGCCTCGGGCGTCGGGACGAGTCGGGGACCGAAGGCGCCGGAGTCGAAGCGGCTGTCGTCCTTGTAGGGCGACGTCAGGCGTTCCTGCTCGACCGCGCGGAGACGCGGGATGAGGCCGTCCGGCAGCGACCCCTGGCGCGAGAGCTGGGTGGCATCGGAGTTGAGCGGCGAGAGCGCGCTGCGGCGGGGGTCGAATCCCCACCGCGCGTCGTGCTCCACCTCGCTCGCGGTGAACTCGAGCTTGATGATCCAGCCGCTCTCGTCCTTCCAGCTCGCCCAGCGTTCGGCCGTCGCGCCGACCTCGGCGAGCTTGGCGCGGATGGCGGTACCGAAGGTGGGCTGCGCGTCCGGTTCGACCTCGCTGCCGATCAGGACCGGGACGGCCAGGGCCTGGCCGATGATGTGCTCGCGCTCGGCGAGCACCGGGCCCTCGAAGCGCCGCACGTGCTCGACGGCCAGCCCGGACTCCTCGGCGATCTCGATGAACTCGGCGGCGCGGACGAGTCGTCCGTTCTCCTCCATGCGGCACAGCGCCTCCACCCC
>DAMDKH010000001.1:0-30141 GCA_032099965.1 Microbacterium sp. | reverse complement strand
CCCCGGCCCCTCGAAGCGTGCGACGTCGTCGACGGCGATGCCCAGCAGCTCCGCGACCTCGGCGGTCGTGAGTCCGGCGCGGATCTGCGCCTGGATGTCGCGCGGGCTCGCCGCGAGGCGTGGTGCGGTCGGCTCCGCCTGTCGCGTGGCGCGGCGGAGTTCGCGGCGCAGCACGTCGTCGATGGCCAGCGCGAAGCGCTCACCGGACTCGGTCGCGAGCACGAGGACTCCAGCCTCGGTGCCGACGATGGTGACGTTTTCCATGCGAATGCCCCTCTGATGGGTGTGCGTTCATGGTGTCACGCGTGTCCCCGCGGGGGCGGGAATAACGTGGGCGCGCCGCGAGTTTCGTCAGGCGATGCGGACGCATTTGCTAAATGTTTCCCCGTCGTGCAAACTATGGCCGCCGATTACCCGACGGCGCACCACCACTCGCACCATGAATGTGGAGATCTACCGCATGGCAACCGACTACGACGCACCCCGCAAGAGCGAAGACGACTCCGAGTCGATCGAAGCCCTCAAGGAGCGCGTCCCCGACAAGCTCGCCGGCACCACCGGCGACGAGGATTCCGACAACCCGTCCAGCTTCGATCTGCCGGGAGCCGACCTGTCGGACCTCGAGCTCGACGTCGTCGTCCTCCCTGCGCAGCAGGACGAGTTCACCTGCATGAACTGCTTCCTCGTGAAGCACCGTTCGCAGCTGGACCACGAGGACGCCTCGGGCCCCATCTGCAAGGAATGCGCGGCCTGACACCCGCGCGACGAATCACGCGCCCCGACCGGAAGGTCAGGGGCGCGTTGTCGTATCCGGGGCCGTCGCCGACGCGCGGGCCGCTCGAATGGCGGCGGCGAGGCGGTCGGGCGTGCGGGTCGAGATCGTCCAGGCCGTCACGGGATCCGCGGGATCGTCGTTCGGCACGACCACCACTCCGTCGATCCCTCCGCGGATGAGGTGCCAGCCCCGGGCGGGGAGTGCAGGGCCGCGTGCATCCCTGGCCTCCGCACCCACGAGGGCGACGGGCTCGCCGAGGAACTCCGCGTCGATGTGCGCGCGGCCGGCCCGCAGCGTGCTCCCCGAGACGGAGACCACCGGGGCGACGCCGATGATCCCGGCCACGAGGACGGCCGCGACCACGGCCCCCGCGGCCAGCGCAGCCGTCGATCCGACGGGGACGAAGACGAGCGCCACCATCGGCCCGGCCAACGCCACGGTGACGAGCATCCAGATGCTCGGAGCGAGCCTCTCCCGGTAGCGGGGGCGTGCGTCCGTCATGGTGTTCTGCATTAGCCTCATGGGGTGACCGATTCCGTTGATGTCCCCATTATCGCCGCTCGGGTGCCGGCCTACGCCCACCCCGGCGACGCGGGAGCCGATCTCACCGCCGCCGAGGCCGTTCGGCTCGAGCCGGGAGCGCGGGCTCTCGTGCCCACCGGCGTGCGCATCGCCCTCCCGGACGGATACGCGGCGTTCGTCGTCCCGCGGAGCGGCCTGGCCGCGAAGCACGGGATCTCGATCGTCAACGCGCCCGGCACCGTCGACGCCGGCTACCGGGGCGAGATCAAGGTGAGCCTCCTCAACACCGATACCGAGAGCGCGTACGATGTGGCGGTCGGCGACCGCATCGCGCAGCTGATCGTCATGCCGGTCGCACGCGCCGTGTTCCATCCGGTCGAGACGCTCCCCGAGAGCATCCGCGGTGAAGGCGGTTTCGGATCCACCGGCTATCAGGCAGGGAAGAGCAATGACTGACAACACTCCCACCAGCGACAAGTCCGCTCCCTCGAACCGCGCGACGGACGGTCCCTTCGACGACACCGAGGCGAACCCGGTCCGTCCGTACATCGACCTCGGTGGAATCAAGATCCTCCCGCGGGAGGGGCTGAATCTGCGTCTGGAGGTCGAGGAGCAGTCGAAGCGCATCGTCGCCGTCGGTCTCGACTACGCCGACTCGTCGCTGCAGGTGCAGCCGTTCGCGGCGCCGCGGTCCGGGGGGCTGTGGCACGAGACGCGAGTGCAGCTCCGCGACCAGATCACCGCCCAGGGCGGACGGGTCGAGGAGCGCGAGGGGCCCCTCGGCAAGGAGCTGCTGGCCGAGGTCCCCGCCGCCGCATCGGAGGGCTCCGGGCTGCGTCTCGCGCGCTTCGTCGGCGTCGATGGTCCGCGGTGGTTCCTCCGGGGCGTCATCGGTGGGGCCGCGACGTCGGATCCCGAGGCCGCCGAGAAGCTCGAGGACCTGTTCCGGTCGATCGTCGTGGTCCGCGGAGGGTCGCCGATGCCGCCCCGCGACCTCATTCCCCTGAAGATGCCGGCGACGCCGGGCTCCGCGTGAGCGAGGGCGACGACCGACGCGGACGCGACGAACAGTCCGCGTCCGACATCCTCGGCGCCGCCATCAGCGGTGCAGCTCGCCGGGCGGGCGTCGACGACGTCGAGGGTGCGCGCGCCCACACGGTCGTGTGGTCGGCCATCGGCGGATGGCGCGGCATCCTCGAATCCGTGCTCCCCAGCCTGGCCTTCGTCATCCTCTTCACCCTGAGGCCGGAACCGCTGCTCCTCTCCCTCGGGGTCTCGGTCGGTCTGGCCGCGGTGTTCACGGTCGTCCGTCTGGTGCAGAAGTCCCCACCGTCCGCAGCCATCGGGGGACTCGTCGCGGCGGGTGCCGCTGCGGGGCTGGCGCTGTGGACCGGTCGCGCTCAGGACAACTTCGTCCCCGGCCTCATCACGAACGCCGCCTACGGCACGGTGCTGCTGATCACGGCGCTCGTCGGATGGTCGTTGATCGGCGTCGCCGCCGGCTTCCTGATGGGGGAGGGCACGGCCTGGCGCCGGGACCGGCGCAAGCGGCGCGCCTTCCTCTGGTTGGGGATCGCGTGGGCCGCCCTCTTCTTCGCCCGGCTCGCGGTTCAACTCCCGCTCTATCTGACCGAGCAGGTCACGGCACTGGGCACGCTGAAGCTGGTCATGGGTCTTCCGCTGTTCGCTCCCATGGTCGCCGTGACGTGGCTCGTCGTGCGGGCCCTCTATCCGCCGGACAAGCCGATCGCCGCTCCGGACCGCCCGGCGCATCCGTGATAGATTTATCTTGATATCAAGATAAATCGAAGGGCTTCTGCTCGGAGGTTCGCGGGCGCAGACTGGTTAGGTCCGCCTTGCTAGCCGCGGCGCCTTCGAGGCGAGCAAGATGGAAGCGCCTGTCGCTCCCCTCAGATCAGAAGGAGACGGAATCGTGTCCACGGTGAACAGCTTCGGTGCCAAGAGCACCCTGACGGTCGGCAGCACCGACTACGAGATCTTCCGCATCGACACGGTGCCCGGTTTCGACAAGCTCCCCTTCAGCCTCAAGGTGCTGCTGGAGAACCTCCTCCGCACCGAAGACGGTGCGAACGTCACGAAGGCGCAGATCGAGGCGCTGGGCTCGTGGGATGCCACGGCCGAGCCGAACACCGAGATCCAGTTCACGCCCGCGCGCGTGGTCATGCAGGACTTCACCGGTGTTCCCTGCATCGTCGACCTCGCCACCATGCGCGAGGCCGTCACCGCCCTCGGTGGCGACGCGAACAAGATCAACCCGCTCTCGCCGGCCGAGATGGTCATCGACCACTCCGTCATCGCCGACCTGTTCGGCTCGGAGAACGCGCTCGAGCGCAACGTCGAGATCGAGTACGAGCGCAACGGCGAGCGCTACCAGTTCCTGCGCTGGGGCCAGACGGCCTTCAGCGACTTCAAGGTCGTGCCCCCGGGCACCGGCATCGTGCACCAGGTGAACATCGAGCACCTCGCGAAGGTGATCTACGACCGTGACGTCGACGGCGTCCTGCGCGCCTACCCCGACACCTGCGTCGGCACCGACTCGCACACGACGATGGTCAACGGCCTGGGCGTGCTCGGCTGGGGCGTCGGCGGCATCGAGGCCGAGGCTGCGATGCTCGGCCAGCCCGTGTCGATGCTCATCCCACGCGTCGTCGGCTTCAAGCTCTCGGGTGACATCCCCGCCGGCGTGACCGCCACGGACGTCGTGCTCACCATCACCGACATGCTGCGCAAGCACGGTGTGGTCGGGAAGTTCGTGGAGTTCTACGGCGAAGGCGTCGCCTCGGTGCCGCTGGCCAACCGCGCCACCATCGGCAATATGAGCCCCGAGTTCGGTTCCACCGCGGCGATGTTCCCGATCGACGACGTCACCCTGGAGTACCTGCGTCTCACCGGTCGCAGCGACGAGTCCGTCGCACTCGTGGAGGCGTACGCCAAGGAGCAGAAGCTCTGGCACGACGCGTCCAGCGAGCCGGTCTTCAGCGAGTACCTCGAGCTCGACCTCGGCACCGTGGTCCCCTCGATCGCCGGTCCGAAGCGCCCGCAGGACCGGATCCTGCTCTCGGAGGCCAAGACGCAGTTCGAGCAGGACATCCTGAACTACGCCACGACGACGGAGGACACCGTCGAGATCGAGGGAACCTTCCCCGCCTCCGACCCGGGCACCACCCCGGGCGTCGAGCACGAGCATGTCTCGGAAGAGGGTGTCTCGCACCAGCACGAGCACGCCGCAGGCGCGCTCCTGGCGGCCGGCGGCGCCCACCCGGCGTCGAACCCGGTCGCCGTGACCACCCCCTCGGGGGAGCGGTACATGCTCGACAACGGCGCGGTGACCCTCGCGGCCATCACGTCCTGCACCAACACGTCCAACCCGTCGGTCATGATCGCTGCCGGACTTGTGGCCCGCAAGGCGCTGCAAAAGGGGCTCAAGCAGAAGCCCTGGGTCAAGACGACGCTCGGCCCGGGCTCGAAGGTCGTGACCGACTACTACGAGAAGTCCGGCCTCGACAAGGACCTCGAGGGCCTCGGCTTCTACACCGTCGGTTACGGATGCACCATCTGCATCGGTAACTCCGGACCGCTGATCGAAGAAGTCTCCGAGGCGATCAACGAGCACGATCTCGCGGTCACCGCCGTGCTCTCCGGCAACCGCAACTTCGAGGGCCGCATCAGCCCCGACGTGAAGATGAACTACCTCGCCAGCCCGCCGCTGGTCATCGCGTACGCCCTCGCCGGGTCGATGCACTTCGACTTCGAGAACGACGCGCTGGGCACGGGCGCCGACGGCCAGGAGGTGTTCCTCAAGGACATCTGGCCGACGCCGGAAGAGGTCCAGGAGATCGTCGACTCGTCGATCTCGCGCGAGCAGTTCATCAAGCAGTACGCCACGGTCTTCGAGGGCGACGAGCGCTGGCGCAGCCTCCCGACGCCGGACGACGCGACCTTCCAGTGGGACGAGAGCTCGACGTACGTCCGCAAGGCGCCGTACTTCGACGGGATGACGATGGAGCTCACCCCGGTGCGTGACATCGAGGGCGCACGTGTGATGGCGACGCTCGGCGACTCGGTCACCACCGACCACATCTCGCCGGCCGGAAACATCAAGCCCGGCACGCCCGCGGCGCAGTACCTCACCGAGCACGGCGTGGACCGCAAGGACTTCAACTCCTTCGGATCGCGCCGCGGCAACCACGAGGTCATGATCCGCGGCACCTTCGCGAACATCCGTCTGAAGAACATGATGGTCTCGGCCGTCAACGACGGTCAGGTCGTCGAGGGTGGCTTCACCCGCGACTTCACCCAGCCGGGCGGCCCGCAGTCGTACATCTACGACGCGTGCATGAACTACCAGGAGCAGGGCACGCCGCTGGTGGTCTTCGGCGGCAAGGAGTACGGCTCCGGTTCGTCCCGCGACTGGGCGGCCAAGGGCACGAGCCTCCTCGGCGTCAAGGCGGTCATCACCGAGAGCTTCGAGCGCATCCACCGCTCCAACCTCATCGGCATGGGCGTCGTTCCGCTGCAGTTCCCCGCCGGCGAGAGCTGGGAGACGCTCGGCCTCGACGGCACCGAGATCGTCTCGATCACGGGCCTGGAGGAGCTGAACAACGGCGTCACCCCGAAGACGGTGCGTGTGACCGCCACCCCGAGCGATGACTCGCCCGAGGGCAAGCAGGTCGTGGAGTTCGACGCGGTCGTCCGCATCGACACCCCCGGTGAGGCGGACTACTACCGCAACGGCGGCATCCTGCAGTACGTTCTGCGTTCGCTCGTCTGACGACGGACGGATAAGGAGGGGGCCCGGCGCATCGTAGCCGGGTCCCTTCCGGCGTACCAGGGGGTGCGGCTCACGGTCCTTTCATCGTCGCGGGCGGTACGATCGAACAGACGTCCGCGACCCGCTGCGGACGGCATCCGACAAGCAGGTGAGGGAGTGCCGATGCCCATTCTTCCGAGCATCTCCGGCCCCAGGGACCTCGACGGTCTGACTGAGCAGCAGCTGATCGAGCTCGCGGGGGAGATCCGCGAATTCCTGGTCGAGAACGTCGCCCGCACCGGCGGTCACCTCGGTCCGAACCTCGGTGTCGTGGAGCTCACCATCGCTCTGCATCGCGTCTTCTCGTCGCCCGACGACCCCTTCATCTTCGACACCGGCCACCAGTCGTACGTGCACAAGCTGCTCACCGGCCGCCAGGACTTCTCGCGGCTGCGAGTGCAGGGCGGGATCGCCGGATACCCGCAGCGCCGCGAGAGCCCCCATGACGTGGTGGAGTCGTCTCACGCCTCCAGTTCCCTGAGCTGGGCCGACGGCGTCTCCCGGGCGCTCACCGCCACGGGCCGCGCGGACCGGCATGTCATCGCCGTGGTCGGCGACGGCGCCCTCACCGGCGGCATGACATGGGAAGCGCTCAACAACATCTCCGACGACAACGACCGCAACCTCGTGATCGTCGTCAACGACAACGGCCGCTCCTACGCGCCGACCATCGGCGGGATGTCGCGGTTCCTCAATCGCGTCCGCACGGCGGCCGCCTACAAGGACCTGCACCGCAAGTCCGATCGACTCTTCCGCGCCTTCGGTCCGATCGGACGCGCCGTCTTCCGGGGTGTGCGGGGCGGGACTCACGGCTTCCTCTCGCGCTTCACGAACAATGAGGCGCTGTATTCGAACCTCGACATCAAGTACCTCGGACCGGTCGACGGCCATGACCTCCCCGCTCTGATCGAGACCCTGGAGCTGGCGAAGTCCTACGGGGCCCCGGTCATCGTGCACGCGATCACCGAGAAGGGGCGCGGGTATCAGCCCGCCCGTGACGATGTGGCCGACCAGTTCCACGCCGTTGGCAAGATCGATCCGGTGACGGGCGAGACGCTCGGGGGAAGCGGTCGCGGGTGGACGGACGTCTTCTCCGACTCGTTGGTCGCGGTCGGCGAGCGCAAGCCGGAGGTGATCGCCATGACGGCCGCCATGCTGCGACCGACGGGGCTCGCCTCGTTCGCGGAGCGCTTCCCCGGTCGGGTCTACGACGTGGGGATCGCCGAGCAGCACGCGGTGGCGTCCGCAGCCGGCCTGGCCTTCGGCGGCCTGCACCCCGTCGTCGCCGTCTACGCGACCTTCATGGGCCGCGCTTTCGATCAGGTGCTCATGGACGTCGCCCTGCATCGCGCCGGCGTCACCTTCGTCCTCGATCGCGCCGGGGTCACCGGCCCCGACGGCCCCAGCCACCATGGCATGTGGGATCTGGCGATGCTGCAAATCGTTCCCCACATCCGCATCGCGGCCCCGCGCGACGGGGCACGTCTGACCGAGGCGCTCGACGAGGCGGTCGAGGTGGACGACGGACCCACGGTGATCCGCTTCCCGAAGGGCGAGGTCGCCGAGGAACTGCCGGCGATCGAGCGGCTCCACGACGGCGTCGACGTGCTCGCTCGCGGTGAGTCCGAAGACGTGCTGATCGTCGCGATCGGCCCCTTCGCGGCGATGGCGATGGACGTCGCCGCACGCCTGCGGGCGCAGGGGATCGGCGCGACGGTCGTCGACCCGCGGTGGGCCATCCCCGTGCAGCCGTCAGTGGTCGCTCTCGCGGCCCGTCACCGTCTGGTGATCACGCTCGAGGACGGGATCCGCGTCGGCGGTATCGGCACGCGCGTGCGTCAGGTTCTGCGCGAGGCGGGCATCGACACCGCCGTCGACGAACTGGGGCTGCCGGACGAGTTCATCGACCACGCCTCCCGCGATCAGATCCTGACCGCGGCCGGGCTCACCGCGTCGAAGATCGCGCAGGACGTCGTGTCCCAGGTGCTCGGCACGCGCATCCCCGTCGCTCGCAGCGCCGCCGAGACCGGAGCCATCGACCTGCCGCTGCACGACCGCTCCTGATCCGGAGGCGCGTTCGCGCGTCGGCGTGGTGCCCGTCGCGCCGGGAGACCCTCAGCCCGCGGGTTCCTCGGGGCCGGGGCGCGCTTCGCGCGCGGCGCGGGCTGCGGGATTCCCGACCCAGGCGCTGTCCGCCGCGCGTGCGTCCGCCCTGCGGGCGCGGTGCATCGACCACCACCACCCGGCAGGCACGGCGATCGTCGCGGCCAGGGCCGGTGAAGCCACGAACAGATTCCACGGCAGATTCAGGAGTAGGGAGAACGGATCGCTCCCGGTCGCGAGTGTCAGGAAGAGGACGCCGATCAGCAGACCGATCCCCGTGTAGACACTGAGGTGCACGCTCACCGACGGGATGCGCCGCATGGCGGTCGCCAGTGGCCGGACGGCGAGCAGTCCGACCACCATCACGACGGCCGCGGGGAGGCCTGCGAACAGAACGACCAGGACAGGCGCCGCCAAGAGCGACCAGAGGTAGCTCGGGTCGGTGCCGCTCCGCGCTGCGGACGACAGAGCGCTTCCGAGCACGACCACGCTGAGGATCGCGATGAAGACGACCCAGGCCGCAGCCGCTCCCCTCAGCAGCTCGCCGGGGGTGAAGGCCATGGGCTGTTCCGGGGTGCGAAGGGTCCGCGGGATGATGGGGGTTTCCTGCCCTCGGGAATCGTCGGTCACGACCGCACCTCCGCGACCAGGTCGAGCAGCTCGCGCGCGGCCCGGCTCAGGACGGGCACGCGGAGGAAGGGAACGGCGAGGCCGAGCATCCGCAACCCGGCGTTCAGGAGGCGCGCCGTGCGCTCCTGTCCCGGAGAGCCGTCGTACGTCCACCGCTGCACGAGGGCGAGGTAGAGGGTGAACAGGGCATCGGGGAGGAGCGGGGCGATGTCGTCGGGGAGGCCGCGGTCGGCGCCCTCGACGGCCTCGCGGAACAGCGCGACGGTCATCGACCGGGCTGCACTGGATTCCACCGACAGCGGATGGAGGGGGGAATCGGGCGACACCATCGCGGTGAGGAAACCGGGTGCGATGCGATGGTAGGGGCCGAGCGTCGACAGGCCCGTCTCGAACACCACCCGGAGACGACCGGTGAGTGTCCGTTCGGTCGCCAGGAGCGGCCGCGCGACTGAAGCGTGGTCCTGCTGCACGCGTTCGTACAGGTCCTGGACGAGGTGATTCTTCGACGGGAAGTAGTAGTACGCATTGCCGACCGAGACGCCGGCAGCCTCGGCGATCGAGCGCATCGTGGTGTCTGCGTAGCCGTGCTCCAGGAAGGAGGTGATCGCGGCGGAGCTGATCTTCGCCCGCGTGCGTTCGCTCTTCGTGGCCGATCGATCGGTTTCGAACATGTTCAAAAACTACCGCGTGCCGTGCGCGCGTGAAAGGGGCCGCGCACGTGGCGCGGCCCCTTCCTGTCTGTCGTCGACGTCAGCGGTTCGCGACCCCGCGGATGGGCGGAGTGTGGAACGATCCGCCGAACACCCGCTCCGAGGCACCTTCCCGATCGAGGTACGGGGAGGCTCCGCCGTCGATGAACGGCCAGCCGGCACCGAGGATCAGGCACAGATCGATGTCCTCGACCTCCGGCACGACGCCCTCATCGAGCATCCGCCGGATCTCGTCCGCGAGACCGTCCTGCACGCGCTGCAGAATGGTCTGCGCCGGAACCGGAGTCTTCCCGACGGCCGGCTTCACGACCTTCTCGGCCTGCTTCGTCCACCCGGTGACCCGGCCGCCCTTGTCCTTCTCCACGACGGCATCGAGATCGGAGAGGGCGTGGAAGTTCTCGTTCGCATAGAAGCGATCAGGGAACGCCGACGCCATGGTGTCCTGCACGTGTGCCGCCACCTTCCAACCGACGAGGTCGATGAGCTGGAACGGTCCCATCGGCAGTCCGAGCGGCGCGAACGCCTTCTCGACATCCGTGAGGGAGGTGCCCTCGTAGACAGCGCGTGCCGCCTCGCCCATGACCTTGGCCAGCAGCCGATTCACCACGAAGCCCGGAGCATCGGCCGTGAGTACGGCGTTCTTCCCCAGACCGCGGGCCACGACGAATGCGGTCGAGAGCGCCGCGTCGGAGGTCGTCGGGGTCCGGACGATCTCGATGAGCGGCATGACCGCGACCGGGTTGAAGAAGTGGAATCCGACCAGGCGCTCCGGGTGCTCGAGCTTGGCGCCGATCTCCTCGACCGACAACGACGAGGTGTTGGTCGCGAGCACGGCGTCTTCGGCGATGATCTTCTCGATCTGACCGAAGACCTGCTGCTTGACGCCCACCTCTTCGAACACGGCCTCGATGACGAAGTCGCAGTCGGCGTACAGCGAGGTGTCGGTCGTGCCGGTGACGAGGCCGCGGAGCTTGTTCGCGGTGTCGGCGTCGAGACGGCCCTTCGCCTCGAGCTTGCCGATCTCCTCGTGGATGTACGCCACGCCCTTGTCGACACGGGCCTGGTCGAGGTCGGTGATCAGCACGGGCACCTGCAGCTTGCGCACGAAGAGGAGGGCGAACTGGCTCGCCATCAACCCGGCGCCGATGATGCCGACCTTCGTGACCTTCTTGGCGAGCTGCTTGTCGGGTGCGCCGACGGGGCGTTTGGCCCGCTTCTGCACGAGATCGAAGGCGTACATCGACGCGGCGAACTGGTCGCCCGTGACGAGATCTGCAAGAGCTTCGTCCTCGCGGGTGAACCCCTCCGCCTTCGTGCCGCTCTTCGCCTTGTCGAGCAGCTCGAGCGCCGCGTACGGGGAACGCGGCACCGCGCCGATCTTCGACTCCAGCATGCCGCGCGCCATCTTGATCGCGATCGGCCACTTGGTCAGCCGTTCCATCTTGCCTGGCTCGTTCCGGCGCTCGACCTTCTTGCCGCCCAGCACCGCATCCGCCCACTGGAGCGAGTTCTCGAGATAGTTCGCGGCGGGGAAGATCGCATCGACGATCCCGTAGTCGAACGCCTGCTGCGGCTTGAGCATCCGGTTCTGCTTCAGCGGGTTGGAGATGACCACGTCGAGAGCGTTCTCGATGCCGATGAGGTTGGGCAGCAGGTAGGCGCCGCCCCAGCCGGGGATGATGCCGAGGAAGACCTCGGGCAGGGCGATCGCCGCTGCCGACGCGTCGACCGTGCGGTAGGTCGAGTTCAGGGCGATCTCGAGCCCGCCGCCGAGCGCCAATCCGTTCACGAACGCGAAGGAGGGCACGCCCAGTTCACCCAGCTTGCCGAGGACCTTGTGGCCCAGCTGTGCGATGAGGCGGGCGTCGTCACGCGAGCGCACCTTGCCGATGTCCGACAGATCGGCGCCGGCGGCGAGGATGTACTGCTTCCCCGTGATACCCACCGCCTGGATCTCGCCCGCCGAAGCCCGCGCAGCGAGCCCGTCGAGCGTCGCGCCCAGCTGCGTGAGGGTGGCGGGTCCGAGCGTGTTCGGACGTGTGTGGTCCCGACCGTTGTCGAGCGTGATCAGGGCGAGCACCTTGCCCGAGGGGAGGCGGATGTCCCGGACCGGGGACTGCGTGATCACCTCGCCGTCGGTGAGGGCCTGAATGGGGGAGAAGTCGACGTTCGCGTACTGCTCGGAGATCGTGTTCACCATGGTCCGCCTCACTTCCGCTTCTTCTTGCCGTCGAAGTGGGGGTTCTCCCAAATGACCGAGCCGCCCTGGCCGAGACCCACGCACATGGCCGTGAGGCCGTAACGGACGTCGGGACGCTCGGCGAACTGCGCCGCGAGCTGGATCATCAGACGCACGCCGGATGCGGCGAGCGGGTGGCCCACGGCGATCGCGCCGCCCCACTGGTTCACGCGCGGGTCGTCGTCGGCGATGCCGAAGTGGTCGAGCAGCGAGATCACCTGGATCGCGAATGCCTCGTTGAGTTCGAACAGCCCGATATCGGAGATGTCGAGGCCGGCCTTGCGCAGCGCCTTCTCGGTCGACGGAATCGGTCCGATGCCCATGATCTCGGGCTGCACGCCGGCGAAGGCGAACGAGACCATCCGCATCTTGGGCGCGAGTCCCAGTTCCTTCACCGCGCCGCCGCCCGCGAGGAGCGACATGGTCGCACCGTCGGTCAACGGTGAGGATGTCCCGGCCGTGACACGGCCGTGGGGCCGGAAGGGGGTCTTGAGGGAGGCGAGGTCCTCCATGGTGGTCTGCGGGCGCCGGCCCTCGTCCTCCGTCGCGAGGCCCCACGCGCCGTCCGCGTCCTTGATGGCCACGGGGACCAGGTCGGGCTGGATCTTCCCGGCCTCGTACGCGGCCTGCACCTTGTGCTGGCTGAGCATGCCGTACCGGTCGGAGCGTTCCTTCGTGAGGTGGGGGAAGCGGTCGAAGATCCGCTCGGCCGTGACGCCCATGTTCAGGGCCCCCGGGTCGACCATCTTCTCGGCGACGAACCGCGGGTTCGGGTCGGCATTGCCCCCGATGGGGTGATGACCCATGTGCTCGACGCCGCCCGCGAGGGCGAGGTCGTACATCCCCACGCCGATCGAGGCGCCCATCGTCGTGACGCTGGTCATCGCACCGGCGCACATGCGCTCGACGGCGAGGCCGGGCACCGTCTGCGGCAGGCCGGCGAGGATCGCGACGGAGCGCCCGAGGGTCAGGCCCTGATCGCCGGTCTGCGAGGTCGCAGCGATCGCCACATCGTCGATGCGGTCGGCCGGCACGGCCTGATTCCGCTCCATGAGACCGATGGTCGCCTTCACGGCGAGGTCATCAGCTCGGGTGTTCCAGTACATGCCCTTTTCGCCGGCGCGCCCGAACGGGGTGCGCACTCCATCGACGAAGAAGACGTCCGAGATCTCGGCCACTCTGCCTCCAAGTTTGTGCGGTGGCCTCAGTCTAAGGAGGGCCGGAAAACGGGAGGAATCGGTTGGGTCGAACCTACGAAGCGGTGACGGAGGCCGCGTCCGGCCGTTGCGCGGCCTCTACAAAAGCATCCGCGATCTTCTGTGCGGTCTGTTCAATCTGCCAGCGGCGGGCACCCAGTGCTGCGAGATCTTCTCCCACCGCTTCCGCGGTGAGACCGGAGGGCGCCCACGCCACCCGGCGCAGGTACTCCGGAGTCAGGAGGTTCTCGGTGGGCATGTGGAGATCCTCGGCGACCGCCTCGACGATCGGGCGCGCGGCCTTCAGGCGGGCATCCGCCTCGGGGTTGCGGTCGACCCAGGCGCGGGGCGGAGGCAGGGCGTCGCTCGGCACCCGCTCGCGAGGCAGCTCCTCACTCGCACGGCCGTCGACGATGGCCTGCCACCAGCGATCGAGCTGCGAGCGGCTGGCGCGTCCCTGGAACTCCTTGACACCGGCGAGCGCCTGCTTGCTCTGGGGATTGGCGAGCACCGCCGCGACGAGCGAGCGGTCGGGCACGAGACGACCCGGCGAGACGTCCTGCTGCTGTGCATAGGATTCGCGCGCCTGCCACAGGGATCGGGCGACGGCGAGGTTGCGCGCGCCGCGCACCTGGTGGAGGCCGCTCAGACGGCGCCACGGGTCTTCCCGGGGTGGCTTGGGGCTGCGGGCGAGGGTCGCTTCGAACTCCTCCGCCGCGAAGGCGGTCTTCCCCTGCTCCTCCAGCTCGGCGACGAGAACGTCCCGCACGTCGATGAGGTGCACGACATCCAGAGCGGCGTATTCCAGCCACGAGTCCGGCAACGGACGGGTCGACCAGTCCGCGGCGGAGTGCTCCTTCTTCAGCGTGATGCCGAGAGCGCTCTCGACCACCGCGGCCAGCCCGACGCGCTCGTGCCCGAGGAGACGCGAGGCGAGCTCCGTGTCGAAGATGGCGTGGGGATCGAGTCCGAGCTCGCGCAGGGAGGGGAGATCCTGGCTGGCGGCATGCAGGACCCATTCCAGGTCGCCGATCGCCGCCGCGAGGGGCGAGAAGTCGCCGATCGGCGGCGGGTCGAACAGGAACACCCCGGCGTCGCGGCGGAACACCTGCACGAGGTAGGCGCGCTGCGAGTATCGGAACCCCGATGCGCGTTCGACGTCGACGGCGACCGGACCGGTGCCCGCGGCCAGCGTCGCGCAGGCAGCGCGGAACTCCTCGACGTCCGAGATGACGGAGTATTCAGTCACGTGCAGCCTTTCGCGCGCCGATCACGGCGATGCCCTCGGAGCCGGGCGGAAGACCCGCCAGCATCCCGACCAGTTCGGCCCAGGCCTCGACGTGCGGTCGGAAGGGGCCGTCGGGAGTCCAGGACGCCCGCAATTCTATCTGCGCGCCGTCCCCTTCGAGCGCGAGTCCGCCGAAGCCCTTCGACAACGTCTTCGTCGACGTGCCGGAGGCGGCGCCGTACAGCGCTCCTCGGGAGTCGAGCGCATCGATGAGCCAGGACCACGTCACGTCGGCCAGCAGCGGATCGGTGCCGATCTCCGTCTCGAGCGGAGCCTGGGCGAAGATGACGATGCGCCATGCCCCGCCCCACCCGGCAGGCTCCTCGGGGTCGTGGAGGAGGATGAGTCGGCCGGTGCCGTATGCCGACTCGCCGTTCTCGTCCGGACGGACGTCGGCGGCGAGCGCGATGGTGAACGGCGCGAGGCCGCTCGGCGCGGGGATCTCGCGCACGGCGATGTCGTCTCTGAACACCGTCGCGCGCAATTCTGCCGTCGCGCCGTCGAAAAGGCTCCCGGCATCGGGGGGTGCGGTCACGGCAACAGGCTAGAGTCAGGAGGCGATGAAGAGTCTCAGGCACGCCGTCGCACTCGTCCTCCCGTTCTTCGCCCTGCTCGGGACCGCCGCCTCCCTGCTGGTGCTCGGCGTCGCTCGTCGGGTGGTCGTCCCCACCCGCAGTGCGCCCAACACGCGCATCCTCTCCATCGACACCGGCGCCCAGACGATCGAGCTGGGGCGCACGCTCGACACTGAACTCCCCGGTCGCTACGGGCTCTACACGTCCGGCACGGCCGGGTACGTGAAGCTCGGTGCGGTGCTCAGCGCCGACGCCACGACCGTGCGCCGCAAACTCCTCACCCAGATCGAGCCCGGCGCGCAGGTCGGCAGCGATGCGGGCTTCAGCGGCTGGTACTACTCCGCTCCGGCCGAACTGCACCTGCCGTTCCAGAACGTGCTGATCGGCTCTCCCGCCGGGCCGTGCCCCGCCTGGTTCTTCCCGGCCGACTCGCGGACGTGGGTGATCCAGGTGCACGGCCGGGGCACCACCCGCGGCGAATGCCTGCGTGCGGTCCCGGTGCTGCATGCCGCCGGACTGCCCAGTCTGGTGGTCTCCTACCGCAACGACGGTGAGGCGCCCCGCAGCCGGGGCGGCGCCTACGCCCTCGGCGCCGTCGAGTGGAGGGACGTGGACGCCGCCGTCTCGTACGCCCTTCGGCACGGCGCCGATCGTGTCGTCCTCATGGGGTGGTCGATGGGCGGGGCGGTCGCGCTGCAGACCGCGCTGAACTCCGGGAATCGGGAGCGCATCGTCGGTGTGATCCTCGACTCACCGGTCGTGGACTGGCGCAGCGTGCTGCAGTTCCAGGCCCGCCAGCTCGGTGTCCGCGCCCCGCTGCCCGCCCTCGCGATCCGTGCGCTGTCGCACCGCGCGAGTGCTCGGCTCAGCGGCGCCGAGGAGCCGATCCCGTTCGACCGTCTCGACGTGGTGGCGCGTGCGGACGAGCTCCGCGTGCCCGTGCTCATCCTGCACAGCGAGGACGACGGTTATGTGCCGTCGGCGCCGTCGCGCGCCCTGCAGGAGGCGCGTCCCGACCTCGTGACGATGCCGCGCATCACCGGGGCCCGCCACACCAAGATCTGGAACTACGACGAGGCGGGATGGTCCTCGGCGATCACCGACTGGCTGCGCGCCCAGGGGTTCAGCGCTTCTGCGTGACCTGCTTCTTCGCGCGCATCAGCATCCCTGTCATGCCGCCGATGCGGAGCGGCGACACGGCTTTCGTCAGGCCGATCGACTGCGGGTAGTCGTCGGGGATGGCGAGCACCTCGTCGGGGCTCAGTCCGGTGATGCCCTGGACCAGGATGCTCGCGAACCCGCGCGTCGTCGGAGCCTCCGGCGGAGCGGTGGCGTGCATGACGACGCGGCCGTCGACGATCTCGACGTAGATGTAGACGGGGGACTGGCACTCGGCAACCCGTTCGCACATCTCCGGATGCCCCGCCACCTCTTCGGAGACGGCGGGGAGTTCGTCGGCGAACTCCAGCAGGAGCAGGAGGCGATCGGCCTCCGGCGTGTCGAGGAAGGAGTCGCGGATCTCCGCGAGGGTGTCGGGAACGTGCGTGTCGCTCATCCCCGTCATTCTCACACGCTCAGAGGGTGCCGGGCTCGGAACCGGTGACGATCGGCACCCGCACCGCGCTGCCCCACTCGGTCCAGGAGCCGTCGTAGTTGCGGACATCGGAGAAGCCGAGGAGGTGCTTGAGCACGAACCAGGTGTGGCTCGACCGCTCGCCGATGCGGCAGTAGGCCACGACCGGGTCGCCGTCTTCCAGGCCGGCGCCGTCGCGGTAGATCGCGTCCAGTTCCGCTCGCGTCCGGAACCCGCCGTCCTCGGCCACCGCCTTGCCCCACGGCACGCTCTGCGCGGTGGGGATGTGGCCGGCGCGCAGCGCACCCTCCTCCGGATAGGCCGGGGCCGTGGTGCGCTCACCGCTGTACTCCTCGGGCGAGCGCACGTCGATCAGCGGCTTCCCGATGTGCGCGAGCACATCCTCCTTGTAGGCGCGCAGCTGCGCATCGTCGCGCTCGACGATCGGGTACTCGGTGGCCGGTCGCTCGGTGCGTTCCCGGGTGAGCTCCCGCCCCTCGGCGATCCACCGATCGCGACCCCCGTCGAGCAGGCGCACGTCCTCGTGCCCGAACAGCGAGAACACCCAGAGCGCATAGGCGGCCCACCAGTTGTTCTTGTCGCCGTAGATGACCACCGTGTCATCCCGCGCGATGCCCTTGCGGCTGAGCAGAGCGGCGAAGCCCTCGCCGTCGACGTAGTCGCGGACGACGGGGTCGTTGAGCTCGGTGTGCCAGTCCACCTTGACCGCGCCGGGGATGTGGCCGGTCTCGTAGAGGAGGACGTCCTCGTCGGATTCGACGACGACCAGCCCGGGTTCTCCGAGGTGGTCGGCGAGCCACTGCGTGCTCACCAGGCGTCCGGGCTCGGAGTACTCGGCGAACTTGGCGGACGACGTGTCGAACTCGATGGTCACGGGGCGCTCCTCGGGGTGTGCGGGCGAAGGGGGTGCCGACGACGGCGTAGTGTTGATCCGTCGCTTCGACGATAGTTCCCCGCGGTGCCGCCGGCGCCGGATTCGTAAGACTTCGACACAGGAAACGAATGACCGACACGAAGAGCGCCCCGGGTGTCGTCCGCCTCAGCGAACGTCAGCCCGCCGTCACCGGCCCCGAGATGCTCGCCAGCCTCGTGCCGCCCCCGCAGTTCGACGAGGCGACGTTCGACAGCTATCGGGCCGACGACGCATACCCTTCGCAGGAGGAGGCCAAGGACGCCCTCCTGCGGTTCTCCGGCCGCGGAGCGCCGGCCAAGCGGGGCGGGCTGTTCAGCCGCGCCAAGAAGGAGCCCGAAGCCAAGCCCGGCGTGTACCTCGACGGCGGATTCGGCGTCGGCAAGACCCACCTGCTCGCGGCGATCTACCACGCGATGCCCGCCCGCCGGAAGTACTTCGGCTCGTTCATCGAGTACACCGCTCTCGTGGGGGCGCTGGGGTACAAGAACACCGTCGACCTCCTCCGGGGGGCCGACCTGCTGTGCATCGACGAGTTCGAACTCGACGATCCCGGCGACACGATGGTGATGACCCGACTGCTGGGCGAGCTCGTGCGCTCGGGGACGAAGTTGGCCGCGACCTCCAACACCCCGCCGAACGCGCTGGGGGAGGGGCGGTTCGCCGCGCAGGACTTCCTCCGCGAGATCCACCAGATGGCCGACAGCTTCCAGACCATGCGCATCGACGGCGTCGACTTCCGACAGCGGGCGATCGACGGACATGCGGTCGTGCTCTCCGATGATGAGTACGCGGATGCCGTGGCCTCGGCATCCACCTCCGCCGCCGTGTCCGACGACGCGTTCGACGACGTCATCGCGCACCTCGCCCGGGTGCACCCCTCGCGCTACATCCGGCTCATCGACGGCGTCGGCGTGGTGGGGCTGCGCGACGTCCGTGTGCTCACGGATCAGTCGGAGGCGCTGCGCTTCGTCGCGTTCGTCGACCGGGTGTACGACGCGCAGATCCCGATCCTCGCCACCGGCGTCGGACTCGACGGCGTCTTCGGCGAGGAGATGCTCGGGGGCGGATACCGCAAGAAGTACCTCCGCGCCATCTCCCGGCTGAATGCACTGACTCATTCCGGCCGCGCGTAACGCGATGGTTACACAGCAGCACACCGCGTAACCGGGGGGAAACACACCTCGTCCGTTGCGGAAACCGAGCATCGTCACACTGAAGCTCTCAGTTACTCGGATGTGAGGTATTCCATGGATGCACCCGGCAACATCTCCTGGGCGATCACCGCGACCGCCCTCGTGCTGCTCATGACGCCCGGCGTCGCCTTCTTCTACGGCGGTCTGGTCAAGGCCAAGAGCGTCGTCAGCATGATGATGATGAGCTTCGGCTCCATCGGGCTCGTGGCGGTGCTCTGGATCCTGTTCGGCTTCTCGATGAGCACGGTCGACAGCCCCACCCAGTTCTCCGGCGACCCGTTCGCCGACTTCGGCCTCGGGGCGCTGTCGTCCGGACCCGACGCCAACGTGGCGCTGCTCGGCGTCGCCTACGGCGCGACGTTCGCGATCATCACGGTCGCTCTGATCTCCGGGGCCATCGCCGATCGCGCGAAGTTCGGCTCGTGGCTCATCTTCGCCGGCGTCTTCGCGACCGTCGGGTACTTCCCGATCGCCGCGTGGGTGTGGGGCGGCGGATGGATCATGAACCTCGGCGAGACGCTCTTCCCCGGTGGCGGCATCGCCGTGATCGACTACGCCGGCGGCACCGCCGTGCACATCAACGCCGGCGCCGCGGCCCTCGCTCTGGCCCTGGTGCTCGGAAAGCGCATCGGGTTCCAGAAGGGCATCCTGAAGCCCCACAACGTGCCGCTGACGCTTCTCGGAGCCGCCCTGCTCTGGTTCGGGTGGTTCGGCTTCAACGCCGGCGCCGAGTGGCTGTCCCCGGACATGGGAGGCGTGGGCCTCATCGGCATCAACACCCTCGGTGCCACGGCTGCGGCGATCCTCGGCTGGATCGTCATCGAGAAGATCAAGGACGGCAAGCCGACGTCGGTGGGCGCCGCCTCCGGTGCGGTGGCCGGCCTCGTCGCGATCACCCCGGCCTGCGCCAACCTGACACCCGGCTGGGCACTGCTCCTGGGCGCCGTGGCGGGCGTGCTGTGCGCCCTCGCCGTCGAGCTCAAGTTCCGCCTCGGCTTCGACGACTCCCTCGACGTGGTCGGCATCCACCTCGTCGGCGGACTCTTCGGCACGCTCTACCTCGGCTTCTTCGCCACCGACCAGGGTCTGTTCGTGGGCGGCGACTGGCGTCTGCTGGTCGTGCAGGTCATCGCCGCCGCCGGCGTGCTCGTCTACTCGTTCGTGGTCGCCTTCCTCATCGGTTTCGCGATCCAGAAGACGATCGGCTTCCGCGTGACGAGCGAGGACGAGATCGCGGGCGTCGACTCCGTGGTGCACGGCGAGGAGGGCTACGCGCTCACCGACGCCTGACAGGACGGTGCGCACTAGGGTGACCGTGTGAGTTCACCCCGCACCCTCCTCATCACGATCGCTCGCTCGGTGCTCGACGCACTGACTCCTCGAACGTCCCGGTCTCGCACGAGGCCGGGACGTTCGGCTGTGCCGCCCCGCACCCCTGGGGGCCTGGACGCCGGTGCGGAGCGGGCGTCCGAGACCCGCCGGCTCGACCCCGAGCGGATCGCCGGGCTGGCCGTCGCGTATGCACCCGACGAGGACGGCTCCCCGGACGCCGGGGAGATCGTGTGGACGTGGGTGCCCTACGAAGAGGGCGACGGGAGGGGGAAGGACCGGCCGGTACTCGTGATCGGTCGGGAGTCGTCGGATCGTGTGTACGCCGTGCGTCTCACCTCGCGCCCGCACGACGGAGAGCGCGACTACCTCTCGATCGGAACGGGGGCCTGGGACGCGCAGGGACGGGAGTCCTGGGTGGACATCGAGCAGCTCTACAGCGTCCACGAACGAGGCATGCGCCGGGAGGCCGCCGTGCTGGGGCGCGACCGCTTCGATCGTGTCGCGGCGGCGCTCGCACGGCGCTACGGCTGGCGGGTGCCGCGCGGATCCTGAGAGGCCGCACCGCGGACGTTCGTGTTCCGCCCGCACGGCGTGCGTCAGGGCGCGGCGGAATCCGCGCAATCCGATTCCCGACATGCGCCGAACCTCTTGTGAGCCGCTCCCCGCGGTTCCTGCACAAGGAGGCATCATGCGTTTCATTCCCACCAAGGTCCACGGAGTGCTCGACTACATCGTCGGCATCGCTCTCATCGCCGCTCCCTGGCTGTTCGGCTTCGCGAGCGTCGGCGGTCCCGCCGTCATCATCCCGATCGTCCTGGGCGTGGGTCTGATCGTCTACAGCCTGTTCACGAAGTACGAGTGGGGCCCCTTCGGCATCATCCCGATGCCGGTGCACCTCGTCTTCGACATCGTCGCCAGCCTCTTCCTGGCGCTGTCGCCGTGGATCTTCGGCTTCTCGGGGGAGGCGCTGAACGTCTGGCTCCCGCACGTGGTCGTGGGCATCACGGTCATCATCGTCGTGCTGTTCTCGAAGCCGCAGCCGGCGAGCACGCCTCGGGCCGCCCGAGCCTGACGCGTGCAGCGACGACGCCCCTCCTGTTCTGGGCAGGAGGGGCGTCGTCGTGTGCGCGGATGCGCCGGGTCACTCGGCCGTGGCGTCGTCCTCGTCGAGCGGGTCGGTGGCGTCGACCTCGGACTCCGTGAGCCGCTTGTCCTGGGCGGGCGGGAGGTCCTGCAGGAACGAACGGTCGTCGTTCGGGTCGCCGCTGCCGTCGCCCGCGATCGTGTCATCCGCCCCGGCGATCGGGTCCTGGTTCTCGATGTCGCTCATCGATGTCTCCTCTCCGTGAGGTCGCCCGCAGCGGACGACCGGTCTGACCACGACTCTCGCGGGTGCGGTCACGCGAGCGAAGGGGCTGGTGCGCATCGCGAGGGCCGTGCTACGACGTCTGCGCGGTCCCGCTCCACAGCCTGTCGATCGGCAGCGGGCGACCGAGGATGCGTTCTGCGGCACGGTGCCCCGACAGCAACGCCGCCGAGACGGTGGCGGGATCGTCGGTCCAGGTGGCTTCCCCGGCGATGTGGACCCGCCCGCCGACGGGTGTCGCCAGAGCGTCGTGATCCGCGGTGACCGATCCACGGGTCATGTACGCGTAGGAACCGCGTGCCCACGGGTCGTCCTGCCACGCGGTGCGATGCACGGCGGTCGGGGCGGGAACCGCCGTGCCGTACAGACGCCGCAGCTGCCGAACGACGGATTCCGCCACGCGATCGTCGTCCCACCCGCGGGTCTCCTTCGCCGCGGGGCCCGCGGCGAAGGTGAGGAGGGTGGGCTCGCCGTGCAGCGACGTCAGGTCGTACCAGGAGTGCCACCAACGCCCCTCCGGCCCCTGCTGCCGCACGGCGTAGACGCCCTCGTCCCAGAAGCGCTCCGGGAACCGCAGGAAGACCTTCTCGAAGCGGTTCATCTCGAGACGCGACAGGGCCGTCGTGTTCGGTTCCGGCAACGGCGGGGTGATTTCGAGGTCACCCGACGCCAGGACACCGACCGGGACCGTGATGACGGCGGATGCCCCGCGGAAGGAGCCGTCGTGCGTCGCCACCTCGACTCGGCCGGAGCCCCAGTCGACGCGCAGCGCGGGCGTGGACAGACGGATGTCGAGACCCTCAGCCCAGCGGTGGGGGAGGCGGTCGTATCCCTCGGGGAAGACGACCTCGTCGCCGTCGATGGCGTCGTCGTCGAGTCCGTGCGCGGCCAGATCGTCGATCCACACCCCGTACTGCTCCTCGGCGCGATGCTCGAGGTACTCGCGCACCCGCTGGGCGCGCGCGGGGTGCCACCCCTGCTCCGCGAGTGCGACCTCCGCCGCATTCCGGTACGAGGCGTCGGCGGCGGACGCCTCGACCGCGACGGCCAGCGCGGCGTCGACCGTGTGGATGTCGGCGACGAACGCACGCACTTCCTCGTCTGTCAGGCGCACGCCGTCGGGTCCGTAGTAGGCGATGGGGCGGCTGTCGGGCTGATATCCGCCCACGGTGAACTCGCGGGTGGGGAGAGAGAAGGCGGCGGCGGCCGCGGCCACCGGGCTGCCCTCGATGCCGTGGATCCAGGACGCGCCGAGATCGGTGACGCGTCCGTCCGCGCGATCGGTGACGACGCGTCCGCCGACGCGGTCCCGAGCTTCGAGCAGCACCGTGCGGTACCCCTCACCCTGAAGCAGGCGGGCGGCGGCGAGGCCGGCGACGCCGGCCCCGACCACCACGGTGTCGACGGTCTCCATGTGTGCTCCTTCGCTCGGGCGCGCGGTGAGCCCCGCTCTCGACGTTAGTCAGCGGCGGCGGGGGAGGGAAGGTCGGCCCGGGCCGCCCGGACCCGGGTGCCCGGGGTTCGGCGTCCGTCGCCGGTCTTCTCCGCGTGTCAAGCGGCTTCCGACGCCCGGGTCGTGTCGTGCTCAATCGGGGGATGAACATCGGGAACGCGAGGATGCCGGGAATCGCCGACGACGGCCCTGACGCCGTCCCGCCGTGCGAGGGAGTGCGGCGGTGACGGCCCCGTGGCCGGCGCGCGCACTCGGCCTGCTGCTCGGCGGGGCGATCGGGGCTATCTTGACCGTCCGTCGTCCGCGGCCGATCCACTCGAGCGGGGCGGTCTTCGAGGGCGAGTTGACCGTGCGCCGGGCGTCCGTGCCCTCGGGCATCCGGGGCTTCGACGCCCACGCGGGAGAGGTGATCCCGGTGATCGCCCGGGTCTCGCGCTCCGCCGGACTGCCCTCGTGGCTTCCGGACGTCTACGGATTGGCGTTGCGCTGGGAAGACGGGGGGCGTCCCGTTGACGTGCAGCTCTCGGCGACCGGGGTGGGCGTCCCCGGACGGTTCGTGCTCGCTCCGCACCTCCGGCCCGATCGGGCGACGCTGTCGAGCGTCGTGCCGTATCGCACCTCCGGCGGGCCGGTGCTGATCTGCGCGCGCACGGTCGCCGGGCGCTCGTTGCCGCCCGATGTCGGCGCGTTGCGCGACGCGGTGGAGGAGGAGCCCTGGCTGTTGCGGCTGTATTCGGCCACGCCGCGGGGTCGGTGGCATCCGTTCGCGGACCTGCGGCTGACCGATGCCCGGGGCGAGGACGACCCCGGTCTGCGCTTCGACATCGACCTCCACCCGCTGGAGGGCGCGACGTCGTACGACGCGGTGCGAGCCGTGCGTCAGCCGGCGTATCGTCTCGCCCAGCGGCGGTGACGCGGGCCAACGGTGAGAACGCACCGGACGTCGGCGAGCGTTCAGTGGAGGAGAAGGTGGTGGGCGATACCGGACTCGAACCGATGACCTCTTCCGTGTGAAGGAAGCGCGCTACCAACTGCGCCAATCGCCCATGACCCAGGGGGTCGAGAAACGATACTACCGGACGCCGGATCGTGCTGATGACCATCCGGGGAGACACGCGCGAGATTCGCCTCGGGTTTTGACACTCACGAATCTTGGGCTAATGTTTCATGAGTGCCCGGGACAACCGGGAACGAAATGCGGATGTAGCGCAGTTGGTAGCGCACAACCTTGCCAAGGTTGGGGTCGCGAGTTCGAGTCTCGTCATCCGCTCGAGTGCAGAGGGTCTTCTTCGGAAGGCCTTCCGCACGTGGGGTCAATCCACACGGTGGCGTGGCCGAGCGGCTAGGCACCGGCCTGCAAAGCCGTTTACACGGGTTCGAATCCCGTCGCCACCTCGCCGAACAAATGAATAGCCTGCATAGGCGCGATTGGCGCAGCGGTAGCGCGCTTCCCTGACACGGAAGAGGTCACTGGTTCGATCCCAGTATCGCGCACACACGGAAACCCCCGGATAGAACCGGGGGTTTTTTGGTTTCCACGAGGCGGTCGTCGCTCCCGATGTGGACGGCGCCGCCCGAGAGCAGCGCGCGGAGGAGGAAGCGACATGTCGGATATCGCCGCCGTGCACGTGCACGTGCCGGATGTCGTCGCCGGGCTGTCGTGGTACCGCCGGGCGTTCCCGCAGGCGACGGTCGCCCGCAGCCTGCCGACCGACTTCGCCTACCTGCAGCTCGGCGGCGGCACGAGGATCGAGCTCGTGTTCGCCGACGAGAAGGTGGCGACCGGAGCCGCGGGGTCGGTCGTGTACTGGCGTGTCGATGACCTCCCCGCCGCCCTCGCGCACCTGGAGGGCGTGGGCGCTCGGCTGTATCGCGGTCCGATGCGGATCGACGACGACCTGTGGATGTGCCAGGTGCGCGACCCGTGGGGCAACTGCATCGGCATCCGGGGTCCGAAGCCCGAGACCGGCCGCCATTCCCCGGCCTGAGCCTCGCCGCGCTCGTAGGGCGCGGCGAGGCCCGCAGCGTCAGTGGCGACGACCGCGGAGGAGAGTGGTCGCGAGCAGCACTGCAGCCACCCACGGGCCGGCGACGATGAGCGGGTCGAGCCAAATGTGCCGGACGTCGAGGCGCCCACGACCGAACCGGGACGCGATCGGATGATGCCGAGCCTCCGCCAGGACGCCGGTCTGGGTGATCGGGTTGTCGGGCTGGCGCGTCGCGAAGGAGCGCACGTGCGCGCCGATCGATTCCACACGATCGCCCAGCACGAGGAGCAGCCAGCGGGTGTTCTTCGTCTCGCTGAAGTGGTCGTACGCGAACCGGCGGATCGCACCCGACAGACCGTGGAGCGGTTGCGCGGTGCCGAACACCGGCGGAAGCATGCCGTGCTCGATGGAGCGTTCCCTGTTCTCCCCGCCCGGCTGGCGATCGGGTTCGACCCAGTGGGCGCCCGTGTCGCCGTAGTCGTCCCGCTGCTGCCATGTGCGTCGGTGTTCGGGCGCGGAGTCGCTGCCCCATCCCGGGATGCGGGCCCGGAGCTCGTCGGGCGTCGGCGCGAGCATCGGTTTGGTCGGCTGATACGGCATGGTCAGTCCTCTCCGAACGTGATGACGGGCTTGATGCATCCATCGAGCTTCGAGGAGAACACGTGGTAGGCCTCGCCGATGTGCTCGAGCGGGAAGCGGTGGGTGAGCAGCTCGCTGGGGCGGACGTGACCCGCCTTGATGTGTTCGAGCAGCCGTGGCCATTGCCGCTTCACCGGAGCCTGGTTGGCCCGCACGGTGAGCCCCTTGTTGACGGCGTCGCCGAGGCGCACCGCGGACGGGAGGGGGCCGTACGCGCCGACCACCGAGACGGTGCCGCCCTTGCGCACGGAGTCGATGGCCCAGTTGACGGCCACGGGAGACCCGCCCTGCAGCTTCAGCTTCGCCCCGGTGAGGTGTTGCAGCACGCTCCCGTCCGCTTCGGCGCCGACCGCGTCGATCGCGACGTCGGCACCGAGGTGGCCGGTGGCGCGCTTCATCGCGAGCACGATGTCTCCGACCTCGCCGAGGTGCATCGTCTCTGCGAAGGCGAAGTCGCGCGCCTTCTCGAGCCGATAGTCGAGCTGGTCCACCACGATCACACGCCCCGCGCCGAGGAACCAGGCAGAGCGGGCGGCAGCGAGTCCGACCGGTCCGGCGCCGAAGACCGCGACCGTGTCACCCTCGGCGATCTCGCCGAGCTGCGCTCCGAAATAGCCGGTCGAGAACGCATCCGTGAGCATGAGCGCATCCTCGGACGAGAGCCAGTCGGGGACGACGGATGGACCGACATCCGCGAACGGGACGCGGACGAGCTCGGCCTGGCCTCCGTCGTACCCGCCGGTCGTGTGGGAGTAGCCGTAGATGCCGCCGACGGCGGTGGCGTTCGGATTGACGTTGTGGCAGTTCGAGAACAGTCCGCGGCTGCAGAAGTAGCAGGAGCCGCAGGAGATGTTGAAGGGCACCATCACGCGGTCTCCGACCGCGATGCTCTGCACCGACGGGCCGACCTCCTGCACGATGCCGACGATCTCGTGGCCGAACGTATGACCGATCCGGGTGTCCGGCATCATGCCGTGGTAGAGGTGCAGATCGGATCCGCAGACGGCGGCGTGCGTCACGCGCACGATCGCGTCGTTGGGATGCTCGATCCGCGGCTCCGGCTTGTCCGTCACCTGGATCTTGTACGGGCCTCGATAGGTCATCGCGCGCATGGTCGACTCCGTCGGTGCGAGAGGTCAGGCGCGGGCCGTGCGGGAGCCGTTGCCGGGAACGCGCGGCTCGCGGCTGACGAAGATGCCGAGCAACACCATGCCGATGCCGAGGCCGAGGTGCAGCCAGTTGTCGGCGTCGTTGACCGGGATGAAGTTCAGCGAATCGTTGCCCACCGCGAGGAGGCCGTAGAGCCACACGACGAGGTAGACGAGACCGCCGACGATGAGGAAGAGACGCGAGGCCCGTGCTCGGGCCGCGAGGGCGATGCCGGCGACGCCGAACGCCAGGTGCACGAAGTTGTGCAGCACGGAGACCTGGAAGACGCCGAGCAGGTGAGCCTCGGATCCCGCACCGGCACCGTGCAGGTGCTCGGCGGAATGCGTCAGGCCGGGGATGAAGCCGGCGATGCCGACGAGGAGGAAGACGATGCCCACGATGAGCGCGGTCTTCTGGATCGGCGTCGCGGCGTAGCCGTGGGTACGTGCAGTGTCGGTCATGAGAGCCTCCGAGTTGGTGTAGCGGGGAAGCACCGACAGTAGGGAGGGCTGTGCATCGGCTGAGAGGGGATTGACGCGCACGGCGGGAGCAGGTAGAAGTGCGAGTTCGCCTCCACGACGCGGAGGGACTCCCGATCATGGTGCTGTCAAGCCCCGTGTGCAGCCACTCACCCGCTCCCTACGGTCCGGACATGCATGAGATCGACCCTCCGCCGGTCGCGGCGCCGGTGGCTTCCACAGCAATCCTCGACGAGGGCCTCCGCGACGAGGCACGCGCCCGCTCTCTCACCGCCTTCGACGCCGGTCGAGGGCCCGCAGACGAAGGAGGCGAGGGATGAAGCGAGGAACCGCGTGGTCGGAGGTGGCGACCGACGTCTTCCGCATCGGCGTCGCCGACGTCAACTGCTATCTGGTCCGCAGTCCCGACGGCCTCACCCTGTACGACGCCGGCCTGCCGGGGTCGCGGCGGATCCTCGCCGAGGTGCTGACGCACCTCGGTGCCACCCTGGCGGACATCGACGCCCTGGTCCTCACCCACGGGCACTTCGATCACGTCGGCATGGGGCGAATGCTGAGCGGCGCCGGCGCCCCCGTGCTCGTCCACGCGCGCGACGCGCACCTCGCCCGGCATCCGTACAGCTACCGGCCGGAGGAGGCGCGTCTGGCCTACCTCGTCTCGCACCCCGGCGGAGTGCCGGTGATCACGAGAATGGCCATGCACGGCGCCCTCCGCGTCCGGGGCGTCGATGCGAATGGTCGGGTGCACCACGGCCGGCCGGTGGACGCACCCGGCGCACCGATCGCGTTGTGGACCCCCGGCCACACCGGGGGGCACTGCGCGTTCCTGTTCCCGGATACCGGCGTCCTCATCGCGGGTGATGCGCTGGTGACGCTCGACCCGTACACCGGGAAGCGCGGCCCGCAGATCGTCGCCCGTGCCGCCACCGCCGACACGGGCGAGGCCCTGCAGTCTCTCGAGGTGCTGGCGGAGAGCGGCGCGTCGCTGCTTCTTCCCGGGCACGGAGAGCCGTCACGCGACGGCATCCGTTCCGACGTCGACGCGGCGCTCCGCTCGGGGGCGCACTGACCCGCGCGCCTCCCGCGGATCAGGCTGCGGCGGCCTGCAGCGCATCGGCGATCCGCAGCACGGCCTCCTCGATGAGGGGGCGGGGCATCGCGAACACGAAGCGCGTGAACCCGATCGCGGCCTCGCCGCAGGCGGCACCGTCGGTCATCGCCACGCCGGCGTGCTCCCGGAACCAGGCGCCCAGATCACCGCTCAGCCCGGTGGCGCGGAAGTCGAGGAGTGCGATGTACGTACCTTCGGGCAGCGTCACCCGCACCTCGGGAAGGTGCTCGGCCACGAGAGTGGCGAGCGCCCTGCGGTTGCCGTCGAGGTAGTCCACCACCTCGTCGAGCCACGATCCGCCCTCCCGGTAGGCGGCGATGTTCGCGACCGCACCGATGGTCGAGGTGCCGTGCCCGGCCCACATGCCGTTGCGCTGCCAGAGCTCTTCGTCGGCGTCGTTCGACAGGATCACCTGGGCGCACTTGAGGCCGGCGAGGTTCCAGGCCTTCGAAGCCGAGGTGGCGGTGATGGTGTGCGCGGCGGCCGCGTCCGAGATCGACGCGTACGGGATGTGCCTCGCCGGGGCGTACACGAGGGGAGCGTGGATCTCGTCCGAGAACACGCGGCCGCCGGCGGCGCCCACGGTCGAGGCGACGCGCTCGAGCTCCTCCCGCGTGGCCACCGTTCCGAGCGGGTTGTGGGGGTTGCAGAGCACGAGCATCTCGCCGCCGTCCGCGAAGGCCGCTGCGATCGCGTCGTGGTCGAGCACCCAGCGGCCGTCGACGACGACCTGGGGCACCTCGATGACCCGACGTCCGTGCATCGGAGGCACCATGAGGAAGGGCATGTAGGCGGGTGTGGGCACGATGACCGCCGCACCGGGCGAGGTGTGCTGCTCGATCGCGTACTCGAACGCGGCGATCACGTCGGGCACGTGCTTCACGCGGGCCGCCGGGACGTCCCATCCGTAGCGGTCGGCACACCAGGCGGCGGTGGCAGCGGCCAACTCGTCGGCGAGGTGGGTGGGCAGATACCCGGTGAGGCCCCGGTCGAGGGCGGCGGCGACCGCTTCCTTCACCACCGGGGCGACGCCGAAGTCCATCTCGGCGACGAACGCGCCGATCACATCGGGGAAGGCCGTCCACTTCATGCTCCCCGCGGCGCGCAGCTCCGTCACGGTGAGGGTGTCGATTCCGGTGACGAGCATGACGGGGTCCTTTCGAGAAGCGGAGGGGGCATCTCGATGGTAGGCCGCGCCGCGCGCGGTCAGGCCCGAGGAGCGCGCTTCACCCGCTCGTACGCGGCGAGGGCCGCGTTGCGCGTGGCTTTGAGATCGACGATCGGCTCTCGAGGGGCGTCCGCCGCCCACTCCGCGATGTACAGCCCCTGCGGGTCGAACTTCTTGGCCTGCAACTCCGGATTGAAGATGCGGAAGTAGGGAGCGGCATCCGCCCCCGATCCCGCCACCCACTGCCAGTTGAACGGGTTGTTCGCGTCGTCGGCGTCGACGAGGGTGTCCCAGAACCACTCCTCGCCGCGCCGCCAGTCGACGAGGAGGTTCTTCACCAGGAACGACGCCGTCACCATGCGCACGCGGTTGTGCATGTACCCCGATCGCCAGAGCTCGCGCATCCCCGCGTCGACGAGCGGGACGCCCGTCTCCCCGCGCTGCCACGCCCGCAGATGCGCCGAGTTGAGTGGCGGCCACGGGAAGGCGTCGAACTCGGACCGAAGGTTCTCGGTCGCCAGGTCGGGGGAGTGGAACAGGGTGTGCCAGGCGAACTCGCGCCATCCCAGCTCCGACAGGAAGCCGCCGGCCCCAGGGGTTTCGACGGCCTCGTGCCACACGGTGAACGGGCTGACCTCGCCCCAGCGCAGGCGGGGGGAAAGAAGCGACGTCGCCCCCGCGGACGGCTCGTCCCTCGCGCGGTCGTAGGCGGCGATGTCGTCCGACAGGAAGGCGCGGAGGCGACGACGGGCCGCCGGTTCGCCGGGCTCCCAGGTGTCGCGGAGACCGCCCGCCCAATCGGGGTGCGTCGGCAGCAAGCCCCAGTCGTCCAGCGCGTCGGAGGCGTACCGTGCGCCGGTGCCGGGGAGGTCGCGCGGCTCGGGCAA